>NZ_JAJNRE010000034.1:0-16737 GCF_022228025.1 Halorhodospira sp. 9622
TACGTCGGTCTCGAGATCGGTCATCGCAGGTGTCTCCAGTGCCGAGGATTCGCGTAAAGTAATCTATTGTAGTGTTGAGAATAGGTATGCCTGTCGGGCGTGTCAAACGTCGCCGCGGTCACCCCGACGCCAGGCGTGATAGCGCCCCAGCCACCGCAGTACCGTCTCCGATGCGTGCGCCTTCTTCCGCCAGGGTCACCATTCGCCCTCACGGTGCTGCCGATCACCGCCACATAAAGCAGGAAGAGCGCGCCTGAGGTGAGTGCCTGCTACTCGGCGGACAGGGCCTGGAAGGCCGCCCGCTGGGCTTGGAGGTAGTCGAGGGTGAGGTAGTGCTGCGCATCGAAGGCAAAGAACAGCGCCACGATGGCAGCGGTGGCAGCGACGAGAACAAGCTTGAGGTAGCTCATGATGGGTTGGCCTGCGGCTTTAGAGGACGTTGCCAACCGCTCGGTGGATTCAGGCGGGTAGTACTAGTTTGGTCGCAACGCTTGCCGTCACGCACCAGAGCACGACCCAGATAGCGGAGACGCGGCCGGTCGCCAGGAGGCTGAAGCCTATCAACGCAATGGCGGCATCGACGTGCGTTTCGATCCCTTGCAGCCCGATCGGGTCGTAGAGGGCTGCAGCCAGGAGCCCGACGACGGCGGCGTTCACCCCCGCGATGACCGCACCTGCGCCGTGAATCCCCGCAAGGCGCTCCCAGAGCGGCAGCAGGCCGGCGATCAGGAGGAGTCCGGGTAGGAAGATGGCGAGCAGCGCCAGGGTGCCGCCGAGGAGGGCGTTCTCGGCGGCCAGGGCGCCGAGGTAGGCGGCGAAGGTGAACATCGGTCCGGGGATCGCCTGCGCCGCCCCGTAGCCGGCGAGGAAGTCTTCGCTCTCGACCCAGCCCGTTGCCACCACGCTCTCCTGGAGGAGGGGCAGTACGACGTGGCCACCACCGAAGACGAGGGCGCCAGCCCGGTAGAACGCCTCGACAAGCGGCCACAGGCCGCCCGCCAGGGCCAGGAGCGGCAGTCCGATTAGCAGGACAGCGAAGGCGCCGACCAGCATCAGTCCAGTCCGAGGTCCGTAGCGCAGCGACCACATCCCCGGCTCAGGGGAGGCGACCTGCCGGCACAGCCACAACCCCGCGAGCCCGCCGGCAGCGACCACCAGGAGTTGCATCCAGGCGCTTCCGGCAAGCAGAAGGATGGCGCCGGAGGATCCGGCGATCAGGATGCGCGGCGCGTCTGGGCAGAGCTGCCGGCCCATACCCAGCACGGCATGGGCGACGATGGTCACGGCGACAAGCTTGAGCCCACTCAGGGCGCCCTCTGCCCACGGCCCCTCGAGGTACGGGTACACACCGGCCAGGGCGAGCAGGAGCAGCGCAGAGGGCAGGGTGAATGCGATGAAAGCGGCGATGCCGCCCGGCCAGCCGGCACGCAGGATGCCCAGGGCGAAGCCAAGCTGACTGCTCGCCGGCCCGGGCAGGAATTGGCACAGCGCCATGAGCTGGGCGTACTGCTCGTCGGTGAGCCAGCGTCGCCGCTCAACGAACTCCGTGCGGAAGTAGCCGAGATGGGCGATGGGCCCGCCGAACGCTGTTACGCCGAGCCGCAGGAAAGCGGTGAAGACCTCACGGGTGGATCCGGCCATTGGTGCCTGCGGCTGCTCCGCGTTCGCCTCGTCCTTGGATCTCTTTGCTATCGAAGACCCAGAGCAGCTGGAGATTGGTCGGGGGATCGAGGATCTGCGCTTCGGTGAACCAGTGCGTGTCACCGCTTTCTACCCTGGGCCAAGCTGAGCACCATGACGCTCAAGGTTGCTTTGAAGGAACGCATCGGTCTACTCCCTCCGATGGTAGATAGGCACTTCCTCAGGGCGGGGGGTGTCAGGTTGATCAGTCGGGCGATCAAAGCGAGCGATACATGATCAGCGCGTCGACGTGACCGTGAATCGGATGGCGGAAGGCGCCGGGCAGGCGGCCGACCACCGTCATGCCGTTGCGCTGCCAGGTGCGGATGGCCGACTCGTTGGTGGCGACGACCAGATTATACTGCATGGCTCGGAACCCGAACTGCGGTGCCATGCGCTGGGAGTGACGGCAAAGCGCTCCACCGATGCCTCGTCCGCGGGCGGGCTCGGCGACGATGTAGCCGCAGTTGCAGACATGGTCGCCAAGGCGCGGCTGATTGGGCTTGAGGTAGTAGGAGCCGACCAGGCCTAGGTGCTCGTCCTCGGCGATCCAGGTGGCGGTGGGTATTGTCACCCACAAGTGGTAGGCCTGCTCCTCGTCGAGTTCCGGTGAGAACGGGAAGGTTTCCCCGGCGCGCAGGACGGGCTCGATGACGGCCCAGACCTGAGGCCAGTCGTCATCGACAAACGGTCGGATAGTGAGTTCGCCGGCTGGGTCGGTCACGGGTTTTGGTGCTGGGTGCTAGTTATCGGCGAAAACGTCTTCGACTCGGTCGGCGTCTAGGATCCGGTCGAGTTTGCTCGAGAGCATGGCGGACCTCCGCCTCCGCGATGTTCCGATACACCCTGGCAATATACACCAGCAGTGGCATACACCAGCAGTGGCTGCTCCAGCGGATGCCCCGGTGGGAGGTCTCGGAGAATACGGACGAGGTCGTCTCGGCTCAGGTCGTCGGCGAAGGCCAAAGTGTAGGGATGTTCCGTATCGTGTGCGGTGTGGAGTCAACCCCCATCCGCCCTTGCCTCAACGATACGTTTTCTGCACAGGCCCGCCGGTTGACGCTGCTAACTGCTTGATCGCCGTGGCGGTGTTCATAACCTGTTGATTCGCCGCTTAGTGCGGGCTGGATAATCTCTGTCCAATCGACCTCGAAGCCGCTAATCGCCGCCAGCGGCGCGCCTTTCTTCACAGAGTTTTCCACAGGTTTTGTGGATAGGCTCAGTCAGGGCTACGGCCGCCACCTGAAGCCGTTGGCTTCGGATAGGTTCGATAGCACCACTCCGGAACCTGCTGATCCTGCTTGAGCCGGATGCGGCGCAGATCCAGGGCGGAGAAAACGCTGTCCAGATCATGCGACTGATCATCCCTCAGTCCGGGTAGCGTCGCGGCGGCCTCGCGCCGGAAACGCTCCGCGATGGTCGTTTCTGGTGCGCTTTGCCAGGCGCGCTCCCACCAGCGCTTCAAACGGTCCTCCGCATCCTGAAGGGTCGCCGCGTCCGGAAGTCTTGCCCCTTTGTTGCCATTGACCTGCGGGGTGGCTGGCACCAGGTTCCAGAGGTCATCGCAGGGCCATGCCGCCCAGGGAATGCAGTGGTCGACCTCGAAGGCGCTCTGCCTGAGAAGCCGACCGCTCCAGACACAGTGGATTGGTTCGCCAGCCTCGCGCAGCGCCTCGATGCGTTCGCGGGCAAGACGAACATCTCGTTGCGGCTCACGCCAGTCGAGGGCGTGTTCCATCACGGCCGGTGCCAACTGCCGCCCTTGCCGGTCGGCATAGTCGGCCATCAGGCGCTTCCATTCGGTGATCAGCGCCGGCTCCACCCAAACACTGAATCGCTGCAGGGCTCGCCAAAGCTCCAAAGGTATCCGGAAGACGCCATACTGCCAGAGGAACGGGGCATCGATGATGGCCTCGTCCTGCGCGCGGCTCGGGCGAGCGCGGCGGGCGTGGAAGACTTGGTCGCCGCCCGGAAAGGTCGTGTAGTGGGCGGGCATATTGCGGATGGTTTCGGCTGCCTCGCGCAGTGCCATGGACAGCGCCCGCGCCCGATCATCGGAGAAGCGCACGCCGATGCGCAATTCCTCGGGCGCCACGTCGAGGTCGAGGAGCTTGCGAAATCCGTCGCCGGCAAACCCGAGGCCACGCGGCGTACCGTCGTGGCGTGGCAGCTGCGGCAGGCGCTGACGGACCAGCGGCAGGAAGAGCCGGACCCAGATCATTGCCACAAGGCCCAGTGGTAGTTCGACGCGGCCGTCCCCGTCATCGTCATCACCGGGTGACCGCGCCAGCCCGTCCATGCCATCGGCGGCGCGACACGCACAGCGCAGCAGCGCCAGCTTGTAAGTGGCGCTCTTTTCGTCGTTCAGGATGATGTGCCGCAGCAGGGGCAGTGCCCCGGTGCCGTCGTCCGGTAGTCGGATGGCCACCTCGGCCCAGGAGACCTCCGGACGGCCCAGGGCATCGGCGCTCTCGCCGACGTGCTCGACGTACGCACCGTGTCCCGCGGCGAGCTGACGGAGTTCGGCTACCGAGACTGCACGCAGGCCGCGCTCCGGGGCCTCGGGGCCCAGGCGCAGCGTGAAGGCCAGCAGCCCGCCCGGCTTGAGCAGGGTAATGAGTTTGCGGAAGGCGCGGGCGCGTTGCCCCTCCGGTACGTGCATCCAGACTGCGCTGAGCAGGATGGCATCGAAGCACAGGCCTAGGCGGTGGACGTCCTCGAGCCCGGGGAGCTGGTCGTCAAGCCAGCGGATGCGCGGGTGGGGGTGGCGACGGGCGGCCTCGCCGCGCAGGGCTGCTGCTGGCTCGACGGCAACCACCTCGTGGCCGCGCTCGGCGAGCCAGGCGGCATCACGCCCGGAGCCGGCGCCGACGTCCAGGACAGTGCTATCGCCACCAGGTGGCAGACGGTAGATGAGCCAGTTGTGGACGTCCGGGAAGGAGAGGGACTCATAGTCGTCCGCAACATGCTCGGCGCGCTCGTGGTACCAGCGGATCGCCGGGTCCTGCTTGCTGTCCTGCATGCTGGGGGTGGCTCCTCAAGGCCGGTTCGGCTCTCCGTACTCTAATCAATGTGCCATGAGCCGCCGCATGTCGTCGCGAGTGCGTTCGTCTTCCACAGATTTTTCCATGGGTTCCAGGGAAACCGCCTTAGAGTGGGCCATCTTCCCGCGCGCCTATCAGTGCTTCTGCCGCAGCCTCACGGGGCAGCTCCCGCCGGCTGCCGTTGGACCCCACCACCTCAAAGCGCTCGCCGTCGAGGTAGTGCGCCCGGCGTCCCGCGACGTGGAAGGCGACCCGAGCGCGCCGGCCCGCGGCGGCGGGATCCCGCGGCGGCAAGGCCCGGAGCTCGAGATCGGCGCCCCGCGCCCGAAGCGCCTCGTACAGGGCCCATTCCGGGGCAGACTCCAGGAGGAGCTCGGTAATGTTGCGGGCGCGCTGGAAGGCGAGCCGGGAAGACCAACGGTTGGTGGAGAAGCGCTGCCCGCGACCACCGTCGCGGTTGATGATCGGTGCCTCCAGCGCCTGGAGCGGCCCCAGGTGGTAGAGCACCTGCAGCTTGTCAGCGCCCCGCCGGGTAGGCCAGGGCGTAGCGATCTGCTCGCGGGGAAGGACCTCGATGCCCGTCACTTCCGCCCAGTGGATGACCGCCCCCGGCTCGTCCCCAGGCCGTACCGAGGCGGGCGTGTAGAAGGCCACGATCCCGGCCTGATGCTGGCGCGCCTGGCTGGGCGTCCACGGCGTGTAGTAGCGCTGGGCGCGGGCGATCCAGTCGAGGTGCGCCCGCTCTTCCTGCGGGCGCAGGACCGCAACCAGCACCACCTCCGCCGCAAGCCGGTGCCAAGCGTGGCGCTGGCGCTCCGCGCTGTGGGGGACAACGGCCTCTGCCGTGCGCCAGCCGGAGCGCTGGAGTACGTGGTGCAGCCACTGCCGGACCCAGTGGGTGGAGCCGGGCAGGAAGGGTAGGGCGCCGACCCCAAGGCGCTCCAGGCCCTGCCAAAGGCGCGTCTGGCCGAAGTCCGCCGCTCCGTCCGCATCGAGCGGGTAGAGAGCAGCCCCCTCAATCACGGTCCGCTGCGCCGTCGGGCGACCCTGGTCGGCAGAGCCCCCAATGCCCGAGCGCTCCGCTCCTAAGGGGTGGCCTGCGCCTGAGCCCTCCTGCTCCAGGATGGCATCACGGTAGCGGTGGAGGACGTTGACGGCGTCGGCAGGCGGGCTGGCGGCGCCGAGGCGCTCGCGGGTCGCGGCATCGTCTTCGACCCGGTACTTGGCGTCTAGGACCAGACGCACTGTAGGCCACGCCGGATCCCTGAGCGTCAGGGCGAAATCCGGTTGCTGGGGGAGGAAAGTGCCCCCGTCCCGGAAACTCGGGTTATAGACCACCTCCAGGCGGCGTTCGCCCGGGAGGTCAAAGGGCACCGTATGCTTGCGGCCCCGGGCCAGGCGCACTCTCAGGCCGTCCGCCTGTACGGTCAGGAGCCGCTCGGGCGGGATGGGCTGCTCGAGCACCTCGGCGACGGTGCGCAGCAGGGCCAGGAAGCACCAGTACTCATAGAGCTGATGGATGTCCTTGACCGAGAGCTCCATTGGTCCACCGCGGATGCTGATGCCTTGGCGCAGGGTGAGCAGGACCTGGTAGGCCTCTTTGTAGCCCGGTGATCCCTGCAGCCGGAGGGAGGCAAACCCGGGCGGGGGTGGGCCGCCGGCCTCGGCGAGTGGCTCCAGGCGCTCCAGGGTGGCGATGCGACGCTCCAGCGCCGCGAGCTCGGCCAGGGCCTGGCAGTCGCGCTGGGCGCCGCCGGAGCCCGCGTGATGGCCCTGGCGCTGCCGATGGCGCTCGTCCTGGACGATCTGGGCCAGCTGCTGACGGATCCGCCGCAGCTGCTGTGCCAGCCAACGGTGCTCCGGGGTATCCAGCGAGGGCACGGGGCGCTGCTCCGGCACGCGCTGTCGGGCTGGTAGGCCTCCCTGGACCTGGCCTGCCCAACCGCCTTGGCCGCGGCCGGTTCGCAAGGCCCGGCGCACCCGGTTATCCGGCCGACGCACCGCCTCGGCACGAACCGGACGGTCCCGGCGCTGCAGGCTGCGCACCGGGTGTTGCGCGACGTGATGCAGGGCCTGTTCCAGCTGGCCCACAAGGTGCCGGAGCAGGGCCAGCCACTCCAGCCGGCCGCTGGGGCGGTGGCGCGCGGTGGCGCTGCCGTAGTGGGTGGCGCGCAGGTACTCCAGCGCCAGCCCGGCGGCGAAGGCGTGGACCTCCTCGCGCATGGCGACGTAGTCGGCGCGGTAGGCCATTTTCGTCGGGAAGACCTCCACCTCCAGGTCGAGCTCCGGCTTGCCGTCGACCCGGACACTGAAGCGGCTCAGCCCGACCTGGCCGCCGAAGTTGATATGGCCGTAGGCCTGCGCCCTGCCGGGTGCGGCGTGGAGATGAGTGAGGAGCGCGGGATCGCGGTGGCTGAGTTCGACGCGCTCGCCGTGGTAGCTGCTGAGCCACAGGTCGTAGGCCGTCTCCTCGTGCAGGGGTGGGCCCGCGGTCTCCGCCGGGTCCCGCGCTACGGCGTCCGATACGCCGGCGCGCGCCGTGCCTGGTCTCAGGGTGAGGTCCCGCCGCTGGGGCCAGATCCGCAACGCCCCCGTCGGCCCCTTGGCGTGCTCCGGCAAGGGGCCGCTGAGGATGAGCGTCACGCGGTCCGTCTCGATGCGGAAGAGCTCGGCCACAGCTCAGAGCCAGTACGAGGTGAAGCCTTCGGCCGTCAGCCGGTCCCACATCAGGCACGCCCGTGCCGCGAGCCCCGGGTAGCGGGCGCCGGCGATCCGGCCGGGCCGGCCGGTCTCCGCCCAACGCTCCAGGAGGTCGCGGGCGTCCTCCTCCTCGGTCCATGGCGTGCCACGATAAGCCCAGCCGAGGATGCCAATCAGGACCCGCTGGATGCTGGCGCTGCCGCCAACGATGCGCGGCAGGATCTTCATCTGTAGGGCCAAGTCGAGAGGCTCCACCGGCTCGTCCTCTCCGTTGCGGAAGAAGGAGCGGAGGGCCTCGGCGTGCAGGACGAAGAGCGCGAGCTCGTCGCGGGTGCGGTAGCCGACCTGGAGCTGGGCCTGGGCGAGGATGCGGTTGAGCGCGACCAGCTCGTCGATGGCCTCCTGGATCCGGTGCCGCTCCGCCGCGGTCAGGCCATCCAGATCGGCGAGGCGGGCGGCCCGCGGCTGCCAGGCGCTGACCGGCCACGGCTGGGGGTGCGGGGCCTCGCCCTGGGCCTCAGGCGCCCAGCGCTCGAGCGCCACCTCGGAGAGCTCCAGGGTGAAGGCGCGGTCCAGGACTTTGCGGGAGAAGCCGTGCGCGCTCTCGTCCATGTTGACCGTCCCCACCAGGGCCAGGTTGGCCGGCAGGTGGACTTGCTGCCACTCGGCATCGTGTGCCGGAAGCGTCCCCTGAAGGAGCGGGGTGCTGGCGTAGCCACCCCCGGCGGCGGGGCGGCGGTCCTCGATGCGGCTGAGGACCTCCGCGAAGTAGTGCTCCACGCGTGCAAGGTTCATCTCGTCGAGGATCGCGACCTCGTGGGCGTCGTCGGCCCCCATGGCACGGTGGGCGACCTCCAGCAGCGCCCCCGGCCGGAAGGTGCCCTGCAGGTCGGTGTAGCCGAGGACGTCGGCGCTGTCGGTCCAGTCCGGCCGGACGGGGATGAGTTCGGCGCTGCCGCCGGTGTACTCCGCTACCAGGCGGGGCAGCTTGGATTTGCCGGTGCCGGTGATGCCGGCGAGGATGACGAACGGCTTGGTGCGCAGGGCCGTCACGTACTGCGCCAGCTGCCAGTCGGGGAAGATGAAGCCTTCGGCCTGGATCCGGTCGCGCAGCTCCTGGAAACCGGTGGCTAGCTCGAAGTGGGTGCTTGGCTGAGGTGGAGGGTCTGGATCCTCCGTCGTGGCAGGCTCCGCCGGGCTCTCCACCAGGGTGCGGCGCAGGTCGGAGCTCATGTAGGCCTCGTAGGCGTCCAAGAGCGCCTCCAAGTCGGCGAAGAGGACCTCGTCGTCCGGCAGGTCGCCCGCCTCGTAGAGCCTATAGGCGATGGTGGAGTGCTCGTAGGCCTTGCCGAGGTTGCCCTGGGTGCGCAAGTCGATGGTGCTATCGGTCCGGAAAGCCGATGCGGTCTCAGGCAGGAGCTCCGCGAGTTGCCCGGCGCGGCGTCTCAGGACCGAGCGGGCCTCCTGCGTGCCGTGTTGCCGCTGGAGATCGGTCACCCCCTGATTGAAGGTCAGATAGACCCCGCTCATATCCTCCCGGAAGAGGTAGACGACGTAGACACCGTGCTGCGTGGTGTTCGTCTCCCGCTCGTCGAGGAATGCCAGCCACGGCACCCGCGCCCAGTTGCCGCGGCCCACCGACCAAGTGATCTGGACCGAGGGGTGCTGCTGGACGACCGGGTGCGCCTCGAGGAGCCGCTGCAGCTGCTCGAACGCCTGCCAGACCGGATGCTCCTTGCCGAAAGACTCGCTCTTCCGGGCGTTGTTGTAGTTGGCCAGGATGGTGGCGAGAAATTCTTGAAGGCTGGTAGGTGGGTACGGCGGGGTGGCCATGATATCCAAGCTTTTCTGCGTTGTGTGTGTGACCTCTGCTCCTGCGGTCTGATCGTACCAGGAAGGCCAGCTGTAAGCCGTTTTAGGCGTAGAGCCTGGTCTCATAGCGGAAAGCTGGTGGGCTCTTGGACGCTGATGTTCGCGTGTGGCTCGTGACAACGGACGCGAAGACTATAAGATGGCGCCGTGGTCTTCGGCGCACTACTTCCGTTAGGCGGCACCGGAGAGGCAAAGGGATACAATTGCGTTCGATGGTCATAGGATGACCCTGGGGAATTGCTCATGAGTCCAGTTGCGGCCACCCTCACCTGGCTCGACCTCACCAGCACCGACCGTAATCAGGTCCGGCAGATCCTCGACCTCTTTGAGGAGCAAGGCACCGTGGACGAGCTGGGCTTGGGCACCGTCCGGGACTTCTTCTCGGATACGCTGTTCCCCGGCACGTCCACGCTGCACACGCGGCTGCGCTACGTGCTCTTCATCCCGTGGGTCTATCGGCGGCTCGAGGCGCGGCACCGGCAGGTCCAGGACATTGACGCCGAGGCGCGCGAGCAGGAGATCCGCGTCATCGACGCGCTCCGCAGCGGCGGGGAGGAGGAGGGTGTCATCGGCGGCCACGCCCGGGAGCGGCTGGCCCGCCTGCCGAGCCAGGCGTACTGGTCGGCGCTGGCGCGGTGGGGCCTCTTCTGCCCCCGCCAAAGCCAGGGGTGGTACCACCATCGCTTCCACAGGCTGGCCGGTCGCCGCGAGCGCACGGCGGACGAGCCCCTGGAGGCGGAGGAGCCGGTCCGCACCTGGCACCCGCAGCTGCCCGAGCCGCCCGAGGACTGGCTCCAGGCCACCACGTTCGCCCTGACCGGCGAGGAGGCGGCGTTCCTGCGGGACCGCATCGAGTGCGCCGTCCCCGATAGCCTGCTGGCCTATCTCGCCCGTGAGGGCAACGCCGGGCTCGTCGACACCCAATTTTCATGGGAAGTGCCAGAGGTGGGCCAGGCGCCTGAGCACCTGCAGCAGCTGGTGGCGGCGGCGCGCCGCTTCTCCCTGCACGTGGAGGGGGCCACGCTGCTCTACAACCTCCAGCTCGCCGAGCTCCGGCGGGACCGCCACGGCGATCCCCAGGGCGTGGACCAGGGCCACATCGACACCTACCGCGAACGCTTGGCGGTGTGGGCCGGCCAGGAGGCCGAGGAGACGCCGTTCGACCCCCAGGCGCTGTGGGCGCAGGCCGCCCGGCACCGGGTCGTCCTCCGGCAGCCTCTCAGGCGCTTCGTCGAGAGTTGGTCCGAGGTCATCAACAGCCACGGCGCGGCGGCGGTTGCGGACAGCCAGCGGCTCCGGGAGCTTATCGCCTCGCGCGAGCGGGCGCTCAAGGGGCCACGGGCCCGGGTCGTCAACACCAACCGCCTGGACCAGTGGCGGGGCAGCGCCGGCCTGGGCCGGCTCGATTATCGCTGGCCCGACGTCCGCAGGCTGCTGGCGGATCTCCACGAGGGGCTGGGGCGCTGATGCTCTCGCCCGACGCCCGCCAGGTGGCCACCGAGGTCCTGCGCCCGCCCGCCGGCTACACCCTGGACCGCACGGTGCTGACCAGCTACAGCCTGGACCTGGAGGTGGTCCTGGCGCTGCCGCTGGCCGTGCTGGCGCAGTCCGACCGGGGCGTGGAGGAGCTGCTGGAGGATCCGCTGCTGCTCCTCGAGGCGCTGCGCGAGGCCTCCGGCCGGGTGCAGGTCTTCGTCGACGCGTCCGGCATCGCCCTGCCACGGGTGCAGCGCGAGCTCTACGCCGCCCTGGAGGCCAGCGTCCACCCGGTGCGCGCCCCGGGCCAGGGCGTCTTCCACCCCAAGGTGTGGGTGGCGCGTTTCACCGGGGAGCAGGACGGCCGGGTCCTGCTGCGTGTCGCCGTCGCCTCCCGCAACCTCACCTTCGACCGCTCCTGGGACGTCGCCCTGGTCAGCGAGGCCGAGCCGGGGGCGGAGGCCGAGCCGGGCTCGGAGCCCCTCGCTGCGCTGGTCCGCGATCTGCCAGGGCTGGCGGTCCAGCCGCTCGCGCGCCCGCTGACGGAGGGCCAGGCGAGCCTCGCCGAGGAGCTGGGCCGCACCCGCTTCCCGGCGCCGGAGGGCTTTGATGGCGCCATCAACTTCCATGTCCTCGGCCTCGGGGGCCCGGGTGGGGCGCCGTGGCGGCCGGTCACCGAGGCCGACCGCGTGCTCGCCGTAGCGCCGTTCGTGGACCGGCATGGCCTCGACACCCTGGCGGCGAGCGGCGCCGGCTCGCTGGCCCTGATCGGCTGCGACGAGGCCCTGGACGCGCTGCCCGAGGGCACCCTGGCGCCTTGGGAGGACGTCCAGGTCCTCCAGGAGACGGCCCTGGAGGAGCCGCAGGAGGACACAGGCCGCCGGCCCGCCGGGCTCCACGCCAAGCTCATCGCCGCCGAGCGTGGCGGCCGCGCCCACTGGTGGGTCGGCTCCGCGAACCTCACCCACGCCGCCCTCAGCGGCCGCAATGTCGAGGTCCTGGCCAGCCTGGCCGGGGAGGCCGGCTCCGCCGAGGCCGAGCACGGCGTGGGCATCGACCGCTTCCGCGCGGGCCTCGACAAGCTCTGCACCCCGTACGAGCCCGGGGAGGCGCCGGCGGACGGCGAGGCCGAGGCGCGACGGGCCCTGGAGCGTGCCCGGGATGAGCTGCTCCAGGCGGACCTGGCGGTCCACTGCGAGGCCTATGGTTCTGAGTGGCGCTGGCGGTTGGCCGGGGAGCTGCCCGAGCCAGAGGGTGTGGCCATCGACCTCTGGCCGGTCACGCTGCCCTTGGAGCAGGCCCGCACCTGGCCCGCGGAGCCGGCGTGGACCCTGCCGCTGGAGCGGCTGACCGCCTTCGTCGCCTTCCGGCTGCGGGGCGAAGAGGGCGCCGATCCGGTCACCGGGGTGGCCAAGCTCCCGGCCCACGGCCTGCCGGAGGAGCGTATGCGCCGCATCCTGCGCACCGTGATCAACACCCCGGAGCGCCTCCTCGCCTTCCTCCGCGCCCTGCTCGGCGGCCTGGACGAGCTCATGGAGGGGGTCGGGGAGGGCGCTACGGCGGATCCCGATTCCCTGGGGCGGGGCCGGGCGCTGGAGGCGGAGACCCTGCTGGAGGATCTGCTGCGCACCGCGGCCCGGGATCCGGAGCGGCTGGACGTCGTCCGGCACGTGATCACCGACCTGATGGCGGACGAGGAGGGCCGCGCGGTGGTGCCGGAGCAGGTCCGGGCCATCTGGCGGGCCGTGGATGAGGCGCTGCAGGGGGAGGCCCGGCGATGACCCGCCCGGATCCGGAGGCCATCATCGCGCCCCTCAAGACCTTCCAGCGCCGCACCGTGGAGCACGCCTTTCAGCGGCTGTTCACGGCGCCGGACAGCACCCACCGCTTCCTCGTCGCCGACGAGGTGGGCCTGGGCAAGACGCTGGTGGCGCGCGGCATCGTCGCCCGGGCCCTGGATCATCTGTGGGACCGGCAGGAGCGCATCGATGTCCTCTACATTTGCAGCAACCAGAACATCGGCCGCTCCAATCTCCCCAAGCTCCAGGTGACCGGCGAGGCCGAGGACGCCCAGGCCCGGCCCACGCGGCTGACCATGCTCGCCACCGAGCTGGCCGGCGGCGCGCAGGGCGGGGGGCTGGCGGCCCGCAAGGTCAACTTCATCAGCTTCACGCCGGGGACGTCCTTCAACATGGGCGATGCCGCCGGCAAGGCGGAGGAGCGCAAGGTCCTCTTCCAGCTCCTCGACCGGCTGGTGGCGCGGCGGGAGGGGCTGATGAACCTGCTCCAGGGCTGGATCCAGGATGCGGGGCGCTGGCGGGGGATGCTGGCGGAGCCGCTGCCGCTGGAGCCGGAGATCACCCGGCGCTTCCAGGAGCGCCTGAGGGAGGATCCGGCGCTGCTCGGCGAGCTGGAGGCGGCCATCGAGCGCTGGTTCCTGCAGGCGCTCGACGCCTATCCGCAGGAGGCGCGCCAGGCCCGCAACCGCCTCATCGGGCGCCTGCGCTACCGCCTGGCGGAGGTCTGCATCGAGGCCCTGGAGCCGGGCCTGGTCATCCTCGACGAGTTCCAGCGCTTCAAGGACCTGGTCAACCAGGACGAGGCCGGCCGCTCGCAGGCCACCGCGCTCGCCTGGCGGCTGCTGCAGACGCGCCAGGCCTCCGGCCGGCCGGTGCGGACCCTACTCCTGTCGGCCACGCCGTACAAGTTCTACACCCGCGATCCGGAGGCGGAGGGCGAGGACCACTACGCCGACTTCCTGGCCACCACGCGCTTCCTCCTCGACTACGACGAGCGGCGCGTGGTGGCGCTCCGGGAGGCGCTGGGCCGGTTCAGCACCGAGCTGCGCCGCGCCGCCGCCGGTCAGGGCCACGATGTGCCCAGCGCCCGAGCGGCCGTGGAGGGGCATCTGAAGGCGATCATGGCGCGCACCGAGCGGGTGGCCGGCAGCGCCGACGCCGATGCCATGATCGCCTCCTCCGGTGGCGGACAGCTGGAGATCCAGCCTGTGGACGTTCGCCAGTACCTGGCCGCCGAGGCCTGGTTCCGCTCCGCCGGGGCGCGCGATCCCATGACCTACTGGAAGGCGGCCCCCTACCTGCCGCATTTCATGCAGGGCTACCAGGTCAACGAGCAGGTCCGGACCGCCCAGGACCAGGACCCGGAGGCGCTCCGGGAGGTGCTGGCGCGGTACGCCGACGCCTTCCTCGACCGTGAGGACCTGCGCTCCTGGGAGCAGCTGGACCCGGGTCACGCCAAGCTGAGGGAGGTGGTCCGGGAGCAGCTGGATACCGGGCTCTGGCGGCTGCTGTGGATGCCGCCCTCCCTGCCGTACTGGCCGCTGGACGGACCCTTCGCGGGGCAGGAGGAGCGGACCAAGACGCTGCTCTTCTCGGCCTGGCACTTCGTTCCCGATGTGGTCAGCGCCGTGCTCAGCTACGAGGCGGAGCGGCGGATGCTCACCGGGCAGAGCACCGCTTACGAGGACCAGCCCAAGGAGCTCCTGCAGCTGCCGGCGAAGGAGGAGATCCGGCGCCGCCACCGGCTGCTGTTGCTGCTGCTGCCTAGCACGCGGCTGGCAGACGCGGTGCACCCGCTCTCTGCGCTGGCGGGCCGGGATGCACGAGCGTGGGCGCGGGAACGGGTCGCGGAGTTGCTGGCCGAGGTGGCGGACGTGGGGGATCCGGAGGCGCCGGAGGATCCCCGCTGGCAGTACATGGCGCCGCTGCTCCTCGATTCGGGGCTGCGGGCGTTCCTGGAGCACTGGCGCTCGGCCCGGGCGGACGACGTGGCGCGGCCCAAGGCGGAGAGCTTCCCCGACTACCTCGAGGACCTGCTGACGCTCGATACCGCCTCGCTGGGCCGCCAGCCGGAGGGCCTGGTGGACCTGGTCACGGACCTGGCGCTCGGCGCCCCGGGAGTGGTGGCGGCCCGGACGCTAGGCAGCGCCGGGCTGGACGACGTTACCCGCCGCGCCCTGGCGGCCCGGATCGCCATGGCGTTCTGGCGTCTGTTCAACCGGCCCCCGGTCATCGGGCTGCTGCATCAGCTCTACGGCCGCGGGGGCGGTGAGGAGGGTGGCGCCTACTGGCGGCGCGTGATGCAGTACGCCGTGGCCGGCAACCTCCAGGCGGTCCTGGACGAGGCCTGGCACTTGGCCTGGGAGCAGCACGGCTGGGCCGAGGGCGCCTCGGCGGAGGCGGTGGCCCGCAGCTGTGCCGAGGAGCTCGCCGCCCATATCGAGCCGCGTCCGTCGCGCGTTCACGTCCAGTTCCCGGAGTGCGATGGCCGGGGCGGCGTGGCCTGGTCGGAGCTGCGCATCCGCACCGTCTTCGCCCAGCGCTTCGGCGACCAGCGCACCGAGGAGGGGCGGCTCAGTCAGGACGAGGTCCGGGCCGCCTTCAACAGCCCCTTCCGCCCCTTCGTGCTCACCAGCACCTCCATCGGCCAAGAGGGATTGGACTTTCACCCCTGGTGCCACCGGCTGGTGCACTGGAATTTGCCGAGCAACCCGGTGGACCTGGAGCAGCGTGAGGGCCGCATCCACCGCTACAAGGGCCACGCCGTGCGCCGCAACGTCGCGGCGCGCTTCCGCGAACAGGCCTTGGAAGGCTGGGCGCCCGGCCGGGACCTGTGGATGTTGCTCTTCGCCGTCGCGGACCAGAGGGCCCGCGAGGATGCCGCCGACGACTTGGTGCCGTACTGGATCGCGCCCGGTCCTTATCGGATTCAGCGTCGCGTGCCGACCCTCCCTTACACGAGGGAGGTGGCCGCCTTCGAGCGCCTCAAGCACCAGCTGGCCACGTACCGCCTCGCCTTCGGCCAGCCGCGCCAGGAGGAACTGTTGGTCTTACTGGGGCAGGCGGAGATAAGTCGGGAAGAGCTGGAGCGCTGGACGGTTCGTTTGCGGCCCAGCTGAATCTCGCTAGCGGCGCACATCGTAGGGTTTGCCCCCACCCCGGCTTCCGGCTCGCCACCGGGTCAGCGTCCAGAGCACCGGATAGGCCGGAGGCTTTACCGGTGTCGGCCCGAAGCCGTCGGTCATCATCACCAGCAGCGCCGTGGGCGGTGTGTCCTGGAGGTGCTCGAAGGGAGCGCGCAGGGTAGATCGCGCCCCATGCGCTTCTGCCCTAGCCGGAGCGGGTTGTCTGGTGCCCAAGGGGCGGGTTGGCATGTCGCCAATGAACCGCGCAGGAGGCTCCCATGACGCATCACGCGAGCGGCCATGCCCTGATCCTTGTTGATACGGACTACGAGGATCTCGAACTCCAGTACCCGAAGTACCGCCTCATTGAGGCGGGCCTGGGGGTAACGGTTGCCGGGCCCAGGGCTGGGGAGCGTTATCTTGGCAAGCATGGCTATCCGCAGACCGCCGATATCGAGTTGTCGAATGCCGACCCGGGGCAATTCGATGTGCTGGTCATCCCCGGAGGTTGGGCACCCGACAAGCTGCGCCGGTCCGAGATCGTCAGAGCGCTGACGGCTCGCATGTCGGAGGCTGGCAAAGTGGTCGCTTCAATCTGCCACGGACCGTGGGTGACTATCTCGGCGGGCGTGGTGGCGGGGCGAACCTATACCAGCTCACCGGCCTTAATCGATGACTTGCGCAACGCAGGGGCCCACTGGGTCGATCAGGAGGTGGCCGTGGATGGGGGGCACATCAGCAGTCGCCGGCCGGACGACCTGCCCGCGTTCTGTGCTGCTTTACTGAGGGTCGTCGAGGGGCGATAGCACGGTGGCCCGGTGACCTGCGCCGTGGTTCATTGGGCACATCCTGTATTGATCAGGAATCGGACCGGTCCGGTTGACAACCGCGCCGAGTGCAGTAACTGGACGGCGCGCTTCTGCACAAGCGAGCCAGAAAGCCTTTATAACCCTCTGATCAGTGGAGGGATGTTCATAAGGTTCTGATTTGTCGAAGTTTTGCCGCTGGCCAAAGTTTGCCCAAACGACCTCAAAGACGCTT
>NZ_JAJNRE010000035.1:0-16393 GCF_022228025.1 Halorhodospira sp. 9622
CGCCGGGGTGAGCAGCACAGGGAACCCCGCCGATAGGCGGGGCGCGTTCGCCGATCCGGCAAGCCGGGGGGCGCCTCCGCCGACCGGGGCATCGGGCTGGGCATACCGGCCAGGTCGCGCGCGTTTCCCGCCCGGCCTCCACGCGCCGTCCACTGTAGCGGATCGACCCTTGGAGCCCGCCGCAGCGATCTTCCTATACTGTGGGGTATGAGCCTCAGCGCCCGAACCTACAGCCGCGCCGAACAGGCCGCCGACCGAATCCTGCACTGGGTGGCCATCGCCGCCGCCCTGGCCGGAGCGGCCGTTCTGGTCACCCTGGCCATCCAGCGTGGCGACCCGACCCTGATCGGCAGCGTCACCCTCTACGGGCTGGCGCTGGTCGCCCTGTTTCTAGCCTCGGCGCTGTGCAACCACGACCTCACCGACCACCACTCGACGCGCGCCGAACGGCTGCGCCGCCTGGATCACGCGACGATCTTCTTTATGATCGCCGCGACCTACACCCCGTTCACCGTCAACGCCCTCGAGCCACCCCACGGCTGGGCGCTGCTGGCCTTCGTGTGGGCGGTCGCGCTGATCGGCATCGGCGCCAAGCTCCTGCTGCCCCGGCCGCCGGGCCGGGCGTTCTCGGTGGTCCTGTGCCTGACCCTAGGCTGGTCGGTGGTGGTCGTCCTCGATCCGCTGGTGGCGGCACCGTCCACGGCCGGGCTAATCCTGCTGATACTCGGCGGCGTCCTGTACAGCGCCGGGGTACTGCTCTACCTCTGGCACCGCCTGCCCTACCACCACGTCGCCTGGCACGGGATGGTCCTCGCCGCCGCCAGCTGTCACTATGCAGCCGTTCTGGCGGGCGTAGTCCTGGCGCCGGAACCGACCCAGCTCTGATCCCTCCGGGGCACCTGCGTAACGGGCCGACATGACCGATCTACTGCTCTTCGCCGCCGGGCTGGCCGGCGTCATTGCCGGTGCCGAGCTGCTCGTCCGCGGCGCCAGCCAGTTGGCCCGGCGGCTGGGCCTCGCTCCGCTGGTCATCGGACTGACCGTGGTCGCCTTCGGCACCAGCGCCCCGGAACTGGCCATCACCCTGCGGGCCGCCTTCACCGACCACGCCGCCGATCTGGCACTGGGCAACGTCGTCGGCAGCAACATCGCCAACATCCTGCTGGTGCTCGGACTGGCGGCGCTGATCGCGCCGATCGTCGTCGCGCGGCGGCTGATCCGCATCCACGTGCCAGTGATGCTGGCCGCCTCGCTGCTCACCTTGCTCCTCGCCCGGGACGGGACGCTGGCCGGTTTGGACGGCGTGATCCTGCTCACCGGGTTGGCCGGCTATCTGGCCCTGACCCTGGCCCGGGACCGGGGCCAAATCGCGGCCGAGGCCGAACCGAGCGCTCCAGCACGCCTCCCCGGGGCCCTGCTGCGACTGGTGATAGGCATCCCGTTGCTGGCCGTGGGCGCCTTCCTGCTGGTGGACGCGGCGGCGGCGCTGGCCGCGGCACTGGGGATCAGCGATCTGGTCATCGGCCTGACCCTGGTGGCAGTGGGCACGTCACTGCCGGAGATCGCCACCACGGTCAGCGCCTACCGGCTCGGCGACCGCCAGATGGCGGTCGGCAACCTGGTCGGCAGCAATATCTTCAACCTCCTGGCCGTCCTCGGCCTGGCCGCTCTGGCCGCGCCTGGCGGGGTGACGGTGAACGCCGCCGCCCTCGCCTTCGACCTGCCGGTGATGCTCGCCGTCGCCTTCGCCTGCCTGCCCGTTTTCTTCACCGGGCACACCGTCGCCCGCTGGGAGGGGGCGCTGTTCCTTGGGTATTACGCCGCCTACTGCGCCTTCCTGTTCCTGGCCGCGGCGCAGCACCAGGCCCTGGGCCCCTTCAGCGCCGTGATGCTCGGTTTCGTGGTGCCCCTGACGCTGATCACGCTGGCCGTGGGCGTCACGCGGCAGCTGCGCGACTACCGCCGCGGGTTGTATAGTTGACGTGACACCCGAACCCTCTGGGAGTAGCCGACGATGAGCCGCCACTTCGACGCCGCCGCCGGCCTATGCGAGCAGCCAGAGCCGGAGACCGACGGTTTCAAGCTCAACCACACCATGCTGCGCATCAAGGATCCGCAGCGCTCCCTGGACTTCTACACCCGGGTACTGGGTATGCGCCTGGTGCGCCGCCTGGACTTCGAGGAGATGCGCTTTACGCTCTACTTCCTCGCCTTCCTGGACGACCGCCAGGCTGCCGAGGTCCCCAGCGAGGATGGTCCGCGCACCACCTGGAACTTCGGCCGCGAGGGGGTGCTGGAGCTGACCCACAACTGGGGCGACGAGAGCGACCCGGAGGTGGCCTTCCACGACGGCAACACCGAGCCCAAGGGCTTCGGCCATATCGCCATCACCGTCCCCGACGTCTACAGCGCCTGCGAGCGCTTCGAGGCGCTGCAGGTAGACTTCGTCAAGCGCCCTCAGGAGGGCCGGATGCAGGGCATCGCCTTCATTCGCGATCCGGACGGCTACTGGATCGAGGTGGTGCAGCCCGATCTGCTGGAACGCCAGGGGCTGGGCTGATCATGCCCGGCCTTTTGATGCTGCTCGGGATGGCGGTGCTGATCGTCGCCGGCATCGCCGTGCGCGAGCGCACCGAGGTGATCAGCAACACCGCGTTCATCCTCGCGGCGGTGCTGCTGATCCTGGCCATCCTCGCCTTTACGCGGACGATCTGAGCTTCAGCGCGGCCGACCGGCGAGGGCATGCAGCACCTCGCCCAGGCAGGCAGTCAGCCGGCGAGCCGCGTCGAGGTGCAGGAACTCGTCCGGGCCGTGGGCGTTGGAGCCGGGCCCGGCCACGCCGGTGACCAGGTACTGCGCCGCGGGGAAACGCCGCTCCAGCCAGTTGAGCAGCGGGATGGTCCCGCCCTCGCCCATGTGCACCGGTGCCGCTCCGAAGTGGCCCTGCGAGGCCTCCTCCAGGGCGCCGGAGAGCCATGGCTCAGGCTCCGGCGCGGCCCAGCCGGAAGCCACCGCATCGGGCTCGAAGCGCACCCGCGCCCGGGCCGGCGGATCCTCGCAGAACAGCGTCTCCAGCCCCTCGGCCACGGCCTCCGCATCGACGGTGGGGGGCAGGCGGAGCGCCAGCTTGGTGGCGGTGAACGGACGCAGCACGTTGCCGGCGGCCTCCACCGGGGGCAGCCCCTCGGCACCGACCACCTCCAGCGCGGCGCGCCAGGTGCGATCGAGGATGCGCTCGGCGGGGTCTTCGGACTGCGCCTCGACCCCGCGCAGGAAGGGGTAGCGGTCGCGAGTCAGGTCGCCGAGCACGGCGCCGGCGTGCTCGGCCTGCTGCCGGCGCAGACCGGGGATGGTGACGCCGCAGAGCTGCGGCAGTACGCGGCCGGTCTCGGGATCCTCAAGGCGGCTGAGGAGCTGGCGCAGGATGCGGAAACTCGACGGCACCACGCCGCCGGCGTCGCCGGAGTGCACCCCCTCACGGAGCACATCCACGCGCAGGGTACCGGTGATCATGCCGCGCAGCGAGGTGGTATTCCACAGTCGGTCGTAGGTCCCGCACCCGGCGTCGGGGCAGACGATGAGATCCGGCTGGCCGATGCGCGGTGCCAGGGCATCGAGGTAGGCCGGCAGGTCGAAACTGCCGCTCTCCTCGCACGCCTCGATGACCAGCACGCAGCGGGGATGGCGCAGCCCCGCCGCCTGCAACTCGGCGATGGCCACCACCGCCGAGAAGACGGCGTAGCCGTCGTCCACCGCACCGCGCCCGTAGAGCCGGCCCTCGCGCACCACCGGCTCCCAGGGACCGAGGCCATCAGACCAGCCCGTATTCTCCGGCTGTTTGTCCAGGTGACCGTAAAGCAACGCAGTGCCCGCCGAATCGTCGCTTCCGGGCAGATCGACGAACAGCAGCGGGGTCCGCCCCTCGAGCCGCTCGATGCCCACCTCTGCACCGGGCAGGTGGCGCTGACAGAAGGCCTCCGCCAGCTCCAGCGCCCGGTCCAAGTGGCCGTTGGCCGCCCACTCCGGGTCGAAGTGCGGCGATCGGGCCGGGATGCGCACGAACTGCTCCAGGGCCGGCAGGGCCTCCCGGTTCCAGGTATCGATCACCCGCTGCGTTTCCAGGACGTTAGCCACCTTGTTCCTCCGCCAGCTCTTGAATCACTTGGTCGTGGATGCTGCGCGCTGACTCGTCGGCGAGGACGAAGCAGGCGCGCCGTACGTGCCGGAGCTGCGCCGCCGTGCTGCGCAGGGTGCCCACGGCGACGCGGGCGGCGCGCTCCATGGGAAACCCGAAGGCACCAGTGGACAACGCCGGCATGGCCAGGCTGGTCAGCCAGTGCTCCTCGGCGCGGCGCAGCGCGTTGCGGTAGCAGGCGGCGAGCAGCTGCTCGCCGGGCTCGTCGACGCCGTAGACCGGCCCGAGGCAGTGGATGACGTGCCGGTTCGGCAGGGCGAAGCCGGAGGTGATCACCGCCTGCCCCGGCTGGATGGGCGCCAGCGGCCGGCACGCTTCGGCCAGCTCCGGGCCGGCGGCGCGATGCAACGCGCCGGCGACCCCGCCGCCGGGCATCAGCTGGGCATTGGCGGCATTGACCACGGCATCGCAATCATCCTGGGCGGCAATGTCCCCCACCCGCGTCTCTACAATGAGATCCGCGAATCGTGCCTGCATCCTCCCTCCTGACAACGGCGCCCGGCAACCGGCTGGCCACCGGGGCAACGTGACAAGGCCTCTTCCGGGAAGGTAGCAGTCAGGAGCCGCCGCGGGCCTCACGGATGGCCTCGTAGGCGGCCCGGATCTGGCGGGTCCGCTCGCCGGCGGCCTCCAGCTCCTCCTCCGAGACGCCCCGGGCAATCAGTCGGTCGGGGTGGCTCTGACTGATCGCGCGCCGGTAGGCCCTGCGCACCTCGTCACTACTCGCCCCGCGACTGAGCCCAAGCAGCCGGTAGGCGTGGTCCAGGGTCGGGCGCACGCCGCGGCGGACCGTGCCGCGGCGCAGCTCGGCCAGTCGGGCGTCGAGGTCGGCCCGGGACACCCCCACCTGGTGCCAGATGCGGCGCAGCAGTCTTTCCCGCGGCGCATCCAGGGCGCCATCAGCCAGCGCCACGCGCAGCTGGAACTCCAGAAAGCGGGCCAGCTCCTGGGGACGGTTGCGGCCAACCACCCGCAGCAGGCCAAGCACAGGACGCAGCGGGGCGTCGGGCGCCTTGCCGCGGTTGAAGATGGTGATCGCCCGCCGGCGGCCACGCTCGTCCAGCGGCAGCTCTCCCAGCACCCGGCGGGCGGCGGCGATCTCCTGCTCGCTGACGCGGCCGTCGCTCTTGGCCAGATGACCCATGGTCAGGGCCGTAGCGCCGAGGAAAAGACGCTGCGTGCGGCCCAGGCCGCAGCCGCTCCAGACCAGCCCCACGACCTGGGTCAGGCGCACCCACAGATCGATCAGGGCCCCCACGGCCAAGCCCGCCACCGCCCCGCTCCAGCCGGCGATGAGCCAGCCGCCGAGGGTGGCGAGGATCCGCCCCGACCAGCGGCGAACTATGCGGTACGGCTGCTGCATCCACCTCACCTTCCAGCGCGGGCCAAGGATACCCGAGCGGCTGCGTCGAGGGCAGCCCGCTTGCATCCCCGGCCGCGTTTTACAATGCTCGTCGATCGGGTGACCCTTAGGGGACACGGACGCTGCCAACAAGAAGGGGAATCATCGTGCCGGACAAGCATGTCGCAGTCGTCGGCGGAGGGATCGCCGGCGCCGGAGCCGCCTGGCTGCTGGCGGGCCGGCATCGGGTCACGCTCTTCGAGGCCGAGGACTACGTCGGTGGCCACACCTGCACCATCGACGCCCGCCTGAGCGACGGCCACCACCCGGTGGACACCGGGTTCATGGTCTTCAACCCGCGCAACTACCCCCACCTGTGCGCCCTGTTCGACCACCTGGGCATTGAGGCCCAGGCCTCGGACATGTCCTTTGCCTGCGCCGACCGCGACGACGACCTGGAGTATAACGGCGAGAGCCTGCGCGGGCTTTTCGCCCAACGGCGCAACCTGGTCCGCCCGGGCTTCCTGCGCATGGTCTACGACATCCTGCGCTTCAATCGCCGCGCCAAGCGCGATCTGGCCGGCAGCCTGGACGACCACCTGCCACTGGGCGAGTACCTGGACGCCGGCGGGTACGGCCCCGGGTTCCGCCGCCACTACCTGATGCCCATGGCCGCGGCGATCTGGTCCGCCTCGCCGAGCACCCTGCGCGCCTTCCCGGCCCGGCGCTTCCTGGCCTTCTTCCGCAACCACGGACTGCTCGATCTGGCCGACCGCCCGCAGTGGCACACCGTCCCCGGTGGCGCGCGGCGCTATATCGACCAGCTCCTGCCGGCCCTCCACGCGGTGCACACCAGCACGCCGGTGCGTCGGGTCCAGCGCCTAGACGCAGGAGGCGTGCGGCTGAGCGGTGACGACGGCGAACTGGGCGAGTTCGACGAGGTAGTCCTGGCCGCCCACGCCGACCAGACGCTGGCCATGCTCGACGCCCCCACCGACGAGGAGGCCCGGCTGCTCGGCCAATGCCGCTTCCAGGACAACCTGGCGCTGCTGCACACCGACCCCTCGGCCATGCCGCAACGCCGCCGCATCTGGGCCAGCTGGAACCACATCAGCGCCGCCGACGAGCAATCCCGGCGCCCGGTCTCGGTCACCTACTGGCTGAACCGCCTGCAGCAGGTGCCCAGCGAGCAGAACATCTTCGTCAGCCTCAACCCAGTGGACGCCATCGACGACGCCTACGTGCAGCGGCGGCTGGCCTTCACGCACCCGGTCCTCGACGGGGACGCCGCCGCCGCCCAGGACGCGCTGCCGGCGATCCAGGGCCGCGACCGGCTGTGGTTCTGCGGCGCGTGGACCGGCTTCGGCTTCCACGAGGACGGTCTGCGCTCGGCGGTGCGCGTCGCCGAGCAGCTCGGCTGCCCGCCGCCGTGGGGCGGCGAGGCGCAGGCCGCCCCGGCCAGCGCCACCGCGGCCGCCGGACAGCCGGCGGGGGAGGCGGCATGATCGAAGCCCCTGCGCTCTACGTCGGTGGGGTCACCCACCGGCGCAGCATCGCGCCGCAGTACCATTTCCGCTACCGCTACGCCGCGTTCCTCTTCGACGTTGACGACCTCCCGGCGCTGGATGCGCGGTGCCGGCTATTCGCCTACAACCGCAGCGGGCCGATCAGCCTTCACGATCGGGACTACGGCCCGCGGGACGGTACGCCGCTGCGCCCGTGGATCGATTCGGTGCTGGCCGAGCGCGGCCTGGACACGGCGGACGGCCGCGTCCTGCTGCTGACCGTGCCCCGAGTGCTCAACCACGCCTTCAATCCGCTGTCGGTGTGGTTCTGCCTCGACCGGGACGAGCGCCCGCGCGCCGTGCTCTGCGAGGTGCACAACACCTTCGGCGAGGTCTACGGCTACCTGCTCCACCAGGACGGGGCGCCCATGCCTTTCCCCATTCGCAGCCAGGCCACCAAGGTCTTTCACGTCTCGCCGTTCCTGCCCGTCGACGGCGAGTACCGCTTCCGCTTCTCGGCGCTGACCGAGTCGCTGGCGGTGGCCATCGGCTACCATGGCGAGGAGGGGCGCCGCCTGTCGGCGGTGCAGACCGGTGAGCGCCGTTCGCTGACCGACGGTCAGCTGCTGCGCATCCTCGGCCGGCTGCCGCCGCCGGGGATCCGCGCCCTGGTCGGCATCCACTGGCAGGCGCTGAAGATCTACCTGCGCGGTGGCCGATTCCACAGCAAACCCGAATCACCCAAGGAGCTCGTTGGATGACGCAGATCAGCCAAACCGGATCTGCCCGCACACAACCCGGTGTGCCGCTGGCAGCGCGGCCGCTGATCCGTTGGCTGGCGCGCTTTCGCACCGGCACCTTGCGCCTGCACCTGCCCGACGGCCGCTCGCTGATGTTCGGCGGCGAGATCGATGGCCCAGCTGCCGAGATGACCCTGCACCGGCCGGCCCGACTGGTCGCGCGCGTCCTGCACCGCGGCGACATCGGCTTCGCCGAGAGCTTCATGGCCGGCGAGTGGGACACCCCGGCGCTGGCGCCGCTGATCCAGGTGATGGCCAGCAATGAACACGCCTACAACGCCACGCCGGCAGGGCGCTGGTACACCCGCGCCCTGCTCGGGCTGCTGCACCGACTGCGCGCCAACACCCTGCGCGGCAGCCGGCGCAACATCGCCTACCACTACGACCTGGGCAACGACTTCTACCGCCTGTGGCTGGACGAGACCATGACCTACTCCTCGGCACTCTTCGCCGAGCCCGAACAGCCACTGGCCGACGCACAGCGCAACAAGTACCGGCGCACCCTCGATGAGCTGGGCGCGCAGCCCGGTGAGCGGGTGCTGGAGATCGGCTGCGGCTGGGGCGGTTTCGCCCGGGAGGCAGCCGGTGCCGGGTTGGCGGTGACCGGGCTGACGCTCTCCCGCGAGCAGCTGGCCTGGGCGCAGTCGGCGCTGGCCGAGGCGGACCTGAACGACCGGGCCGATCTGCGCCTGCAGGACTACCGCGAGGTGTCCGGGCAGTTCGACCACATCGTCTCCATCGAGATGTTCGAGGCCGTCGGCCAGGAGCACTGGCCCGCCTTCTTCGACACCGTCTACCGCTGCCTGCGCCCCGGCGGGCGGGCTCTGCTGCAGATCATTACCATCGACGAGGCATCCTGGCCGGTCTACACCGGTGGCCCGGACTTCATCCAGCGCTACATCTTCCCCGGCGGCATGCTGCCCACCGAGCACCACGTCCGCGAGGGCCTCGGCGCCGCCGGGCTGCACTGCGAGCGGGTGACCAGCCACGCCGGTGATTACGCCGACACGCTGCTGGCGTGGCATGAGCGTTTCCTCGCCTGTAGCGACCAGGTCCGGGCACAGGGCTTTGACGAGCGCTTCCGGCGCATGTGGCGCTATTACCTCGGCTACTGCGAGGGCGGCTTCCGTTGCGGGCGCATCGATCTGCAGCGTTTCCTGGTCCGGCGCCCGCATGCCTGACGAGACGCCGGTCTATCCGATCCGCACCGTCGCGGAGTTCACCGGCGTCAACCCGGTCACCCTGCGGGCGTGGGAGCGTCGCTACGGACTCATCCGTCCACACCGCACCGCCAAGGGCCACCGCCTCTACTCGGAGGGCGATATCGCGCGGATCCGGCGGATCCTCCAGCTCCTCGACCGCGGGGTGCTGATCAGCCGGGCCCGCGAAGCGCTCGCCGCCGAGGAGAGCGGCGAGGAGATCGCCGCCGGTGAGGAGCCTTGGCCGGCCTGGCGCAGCCACCTGGCCCGGGCCCTGGCGCGTTTCGAGCCCGCCGCTCTGGACGGCGCCCTGAGCGAGCTGCTCAGCCTCTACCCGGTGGACCGGGCGGCGAGCCACGTTCTGCTGCCGGTGCTCAGCGAGCGCCTGGCCGGCGATGCCGAGGCGGTGGCCGAGGGGCACCTGCTGGCCGCTTACCTGCGCGGGCGCCTGGGGCACCTGGCCAATCGGGCGCCGGCGCAGGGCCAGGGGCAGCGCCTGCTGCTGGCCGCACCGGCGCAGCCGGGACCCGCCACCGGCGTCACCGGCGTGGCCCTGTGCATCCTGGCGCTGACCGCCCTGAACCGGGGCCACCACCCGGTACTGCTCGGCGAGGCGGTGCCGGCGGCGGCCATCGATGCCGGGGCCCGCCGCGCTGCGGCGGACCACCTGCTGCTCTACGGCGGCGCCCATCCGGCGGCAGCCTGGGACGAGGCAGTAGCCAACCTGGCCGGCGGCTGGCCGGGCCAGACGGCGGTCACCGGCCCGGCCGCTGAGCAGCCCGATGGCCTGCCGGCCGGGGTGCGGGCCCTGGCCGGCGAGCCCCACCAGGTCATCGACCGCCTCTGCCACCCACCGCAACAGGGAGACTGAGCCGTGAGCACCGCCCTTGTCTGGCTGCGCCGGGACCTGCGCCTGGCCGATCAGCCGGCCCTGGCCCGCGCCGCACAGGCTGCGGAGCGCATCGCCCCGGTCTACATCCACGCCCCGGAGGAAGCCCGACCCGCCGCCGGCGCAGCCAGCCTGTGGTGGCTGCACCACAGCCTCGCCGCCCTGGACGCCGAGCTGGCCGCCGCCGGCAGCCGGCTTTGCCTGGACAGCGGATCGAGCGCCGAGCGGCTGTGCCACTGGGCGCAGATCAGCGACGCCACGGTGGTCTACTGCACGGCCATCGCCGAGCCGTGGGCCCGACAGCAGGAGGCTGCCGTCGCCGAGGCGCTGGCCGGGATCGGGGCCCGCCTGGAGGTCCTCCCCGACGGCCTGCTCACCGACCCGAGCGCTGTGCGCAACCGCAGCGGCACCCCGTACCGAGCCTTCACCCCCTTCTGGCGCAGTGTCCGCGCGCAGCTGGATCCACCACGTCCGACTTCGCCCCCGGCACTGCCCGGTTTGCCGGAGGCCATCCCGGAACCACAGCCGCTGGAGGCACTGGGGTTGCTGCCGCGCATCCGCTGGGACGAAAAACTGGCTGCCTCCTGGCAGCCCGGTACCGTCGGCGCCACGCAGCGCCTGGAGCGGTTCCTGGAAACGGCAGCAACCGCTTACGCCGAGCAGCGCGACTACCCGGCGCGACCAGGGACCTCGCGGCTGTCGCCGCACCTGCACTTCGGCGAGGTCAGCATCCGCACGCTCTGGCACGCCGTACACGACGCGCGGCAGGCGCAGCCGGCGGCGGCCGAGGCCCTGGACACCTTCCTTGCCGAACTGGGCTGGCGGGAGTTCGCCTACCACCTCCTCTGGCAGCAGCCGCAGCTGCACGACACACCCATCGACAAGCGGTTCGGCCGCTTCGCCTGGCGCGAGGATCCGGACGGCGCCCTGCTCGACGCCTGGCGCCGGGGTGCGACCGGCGTACCCCTGGTGGATGCCGGCATGCGCGAGCTCTGGGCCACCGGCTGGATGCATAACCGGGTGCGCATGGTGGTCGGCTCCTTCCTGGTCAAGAACCTGCGCCTGCCCTGGCAGCACGGCGAGGCGCACTTCCGCGATACGCTGGTGGACTGGGATCTGGCCAGCAACAGCATGGGCTGGCAGTGGGTCAGCGGCTGCGGTGCCGACGCCGCCCCCTATTTCCGCGTCTTCAACCCGGTCCGCCAGGGCGAGCGCTTCGACCCGGATGGCGAGTATGTCCGGCAGTGGGTCCCCGAGGTCGCCGGCCTGCCCAAGAGCCATATCCACCAACCCTGGGCGGCGCCCGCCGACACCCGGGCGCGCTGCGGCCTGCGCCTCGGGCACAACTACCCCGAGCCGCTGGTCGATCTGGCCACCAGCCGCAAGGAGGCGCTGGCAGCATTCCAGGCCCTCGGGTAGGGTAGGGTGCATGACAACAAGTACGCCCGTTTCCCAGACCCGCATCCAGAGCTTGCCGCTGCTGCACAGCGGCAAGGTCCGTGACATCTACGCCGTGGACGACCAACGGCTGCTGATCGTGGCCACCGATCGGCTCTCGGCCTTCGATGTCATCCTTCCGGACCCGATCCCCGACAAGGGGGCGGTGCTGACCCGGGTCTCGAACTTCTGGTTCCGCAAGACTGGGCACTTGGCCGCCAACCACCTGCTCGATACCCCACCGGAGTCGGTGGTGGCCCCGGAAGAGGCCGATCAGGTCCGCGAGCGCGGCGTGGTGGTCCGCCGCCTGCAGGCACTGCCCGTGGAGGCCATCGTCCGCGGCTACCTGGCTGGCTCCGGGTGGCAGTCCTACCAGCAGGACGGCACCGTCTCCGGGGTCGCCCTGCCCGGCGGCCTGCGCCAGTCGGACCGACTGCCCGAACCAATCTTCACGCCGACCACCAAGGCCGCTGTCGGCGACCACGACGAGCCGATCTCGTTCGCTCAGACCGTCGAGCTCATCGGCGCCGATCTGGCCGAACGGATCCGCACCATCGCCCTGGAGATCTTCGCGTTGGCCACCGAGCACGCGGAAGCCCGCGGGCTGATCATCGCCGATACCAAGCTGGAGTTCGGCGTCACACCGGAGGGCGAGCCGGTGATCATCGACGAGCTGCTGACCCCGGACTCGTCGCGCTTCTGGCCGGCCGACGCCTGGCAACCCGGCACTGCGCCCCCGGCCTTCGACAAGCAGTACATCCGCGATCACCTCGAGGCGCTGGGCTGGGACAAGCGCCCGCCGGCGCCCCACCTGAGCGACGACGTGATCCGCAGAACCGCGGATAAGTACCGCGAGGCCGAGCGCCTGCTCACCCGCTAGGCGCCGTCCGCGGAGCCGCGGCCATGGACCGACCCACGGGGCAGAATTGATCATGCACAATACAGACGTCGCGAATGTGGTAGAGTCACCCCGTCAGGGCATCAACCCCGCGGAGTGGATCCCCATGGAGCCAAGCGACTGCGAGAACTGCGCCATCCGCTCCGTCGCGCTGTTCGGCGAGATCGACCCGCAGACTGTCGCGCAGCTTCAGGATCAGGCCCAGGAGTTCCGCGAACCGGCAGGGACGGTGCTCTACCAGGAAGGCGGCAGCGCCGACTCGGCCTTTACCCTGCGCGAGGGCATCATCAAGCTGGTGCGCAACCAGCCCGGCGGGCGCGAGCAGATCGTGCGCCTGCTGGTCGGCGGCGACTTCTTCGGTGCCGAGGGGCTGTTCGGCGACGCCCACCACCACAGCGCCATCGCGCTCACCCCGGTCTCCCTGTGCCGGCTGCCCAACACCCTGCTGGAGCAGCTGCGCACCGCCGATCCGACCTTCACCAACGCCCTGCTCAACCGGTGGCGACGCGCCCTCAACGAGGTCGAGACCTTGGCCCTGGATCTGGGTGCGCGCAAGGCCGAGGAGCGCGTGGCCTCGTTCCTTCTCCATTGGCAGACCAAGCACGGCTGCCAGGCCGAGTGGCTGCCGCTGCCGCTGTCGCGCAGCGAGCTAGGCGACCTGCTCGGCCTGCGGGTAGAGACGGTCAGCCGGGTGATGGCGCGCTGGAAGCGCGAGCGGGTCTTCGAGGAGCGTGGCGGCCACGTGCGCCTGCTCGACGCCGACGAACTCCACCAGCTCGTGGAAAGCGCCCGCAGCACCTAGCCACCCGGCGGGCCACCCCCGCCCGGCGCCCGCCGCCAAAACCGCTTCTGAATCGCAAAACCAAAACCGCCCCACCCGGCGATGCCGGATGGGGCGGTGGCTACAGCGAATGCCGCAGCTAGTCAGGCGCGCATCAGCGCCACCGTGGTGTCGAGCATGCGGTTGGAGAAGCCCCACTCGTTGTCGTACCAGGCGCAGGCCTTGATCAGGCGACCGCCCATGGCGCGGGTGAGGGTGGCATCGAAGATGCTCGACGACGGGTTGTGGTTGAAGTCGATGGAGACCAGCGGGTCTTCGTTGTAGGCGAGCACGCCGGCGAGCTCACCCTGGGAGGCCGCCTTCACCACCTGATTGACCTCCTCGACGCTGGTGTCGCGGGAGGCGGTGAAGGTCAGATCCACCAGCGAGACGTTGATCGTCGGCACGCGGATGGCGAAGCCGTCGAGCTTGCCGTTGAGCTCGGGCAACACCAGACCCACCGCCGCGGCGGCACCGGTCTTGGTCGGGATCTGCGAATGGGTGGCGCTGCGGGCGCGGCGCAGATCCTTGTGGAAGACGTCGGTCAGCACCTGGTCGTTGGTGTAGGCGTGAACCGTGGTCATCAGGCCGGCCTCGACCCCGATCTTGTCCTGGATGGCCTTGACCATGGGCGCCAGGCAGTTGGTGGTGCAGGAGGCGTTGGAGACCACCTCGAGCTCCGGGGTCATCTGCTGATGGTTGACGCCGTAGACGAAGGTGCCGTCCACGTCCTTGCCGCCGGGAGCAGAGATCACCACCTTCTTGGCACCAGCCTGGATGTGGGCACCGGCAGCCTCCTTGGTGGTGAACAGCCCGGTGCACTCCATGACGACATCGACCCCGAGGTCCTTCCACGGCAGGTCGGCGGGGTTGCGCTCGGCGCAGACCTTGATGCGGTCGCCGTTGACCACCAGGTCACCGCCTTCCACCTGCACATCGCCGGGGAAGCGGCCGTGGGCCGTGTCGTAGCGGGTCAGATGGGCGTTGGTCTCGGCGTCGCCGAGGTCGTTGATGGCGACGATGCGGATCTCGTCGGTGCGGCCGCTCTCGTAGAGCGCGCGCAGGACATTGCGGCCGATACGCCCGTAACCGTTGATCGCTACGTTGATGGTCATGGATCCTCCTCCCTCAATTACGCTTCATCTTGAATCTGCTGCGGTACTCGCCGGCGCCCCCGCCGTCCTGCACCGCGTCCGTTGCGTCGAAACGGCGACCGCGGCAGTGTAACCGATCCATCCGCGCTGCGGGGATACAGGCCATCAAGATTGAGGATGCCGGTAATTAGCTGGCGCGATAGCTGATTTGTCAGGGGCTTGCCATGGATGATCACCACCTCTTCACCTCGGAGTCGGTCTCGGAGGCCCATCCGGACAAGATGGCCGACCGAATCTCCGACGCCGTGGTCGACGCCGCCCTCGCCACCGACCCCCACGCCCGGGTGGCCTGCGAGACGGCGATCAAGACCGGCATGGTGCTGCTCTTCGGCGAGCTCACCACCTCGGCGTCCATCGACTTCGAACGGGTCGTTCGCGAGACCGTCCGCGACCTCGGCTACAGCGGCTCGCAGCTCGGCTTCGATGCCGACACCTGCGCGGTTCTCCACGCCCTGGGCCAGCAGTCGCCGGACATCGCCCGGGGGGTCGACCGCGACGACCCGCAGAGCCAGGGAGCCGGTGATCAGGGGCTGATGTTCGGCTACGCCTGCGACGAGACCCCGGCCCTGATGCCCGCCCCCATCCATCACGCCCACCGGCTCATGGAGCGTCACGCCCGGCTCCGCCGCGCCGGCAGCCTGCCGTGGCTACGCCCCGACGCCAAGTGTCAGGTCACCTGCCGCTACGCCGACGGCGAGCCGGTGGCCATCGACGCGGTGGTGCTCTCCACCCAGCACAGCGAGGCGGCGAAGCTGGAAACGGTGCGCGAGGCGGTCATCGAGGAGATCCTGCGCCCCACCCTGCCAGCGAGCTGGCTGGATGAGCGGACCCGCTTCTACATCAACCCCACCGGCCGCTTCGTCGTCGGCGGGCCGCTGGGCGATGCCGGGCTCACTGGGCGCAAGGTGGTAGTGGACACCTACGGCGGCATCGCCCGCGTCGGTGGCGGCTGCTTCTCGGGCAAGGATCCGTCCAAGGTCGACCGCTCGGCGGCCTACGCCTGCCGGTACGTGGCCAAGAACCTGGTCGCCGCCGGTCTCGCCCGCCGCTGCGAGGTGCAGGTCGCCTACGCCATCGGGGTCGCGGAGCCGGTCTCGATCTCGGTGGAGACCTTCGGGACCGGGGTGCTGCCGCGGGCCCGGCTGACCGAACTGGTCCGCCGCCACTTCGATCTACGCCCCTACGCCATCATCCGCGACCTCGGGCTGCTGCGCCCGGTCTATCAGATGACCGCCGCCCACGGGCACTTTGGCCGCGACGGCGAGGCCTTCACCTGGGAGCGCACCGACCGCGCCCAGGCCCTGGCCGCCGACGCCGGGCTCTAACCGCGGCGACGAACGCCCCGAGGAGGACACCCATGGCACTGAACTGGATCCCGCAAGGCGGTGAGGTCCTGATCCAGGGGGCCAGCCGCGGCATCGGGCTGCAATTTGTCGAGCAGTGCCTGGCGCAGGATCGGATCGCGCGGGTCTGGGCCTCCTGCCGGGATCCGGCGCGGGCGCAGGCATTGCAGGCGCTGGCCGAGGCCCATCCGCAACGGCTGCGGCTGCTGACCCTAGACGTGACCGAGGAGTCGACCATCCAGGACGCGGCGGCGGAGGTGGCGGCGGCGCAAGGCCGGCTGCATCTGGTGGTCAACGCCGCCGGGCTGCTGCACGACCGGGCCCGGCGGATCCGGCCGGAGAAGCGGCTGGAGGCGGTCACGCCAGAGGCGCTCTCTGCGCTGTTTCAGGTCAACGCCGCCGGCCCGCTGCTGGTCGCGCGTCACTTCCTGCCCCGGCTTGAGCACGGCGATCCGGCGGTCTTCGCGGCGATCTCGGCGCGGGTGGGCTCGATCGGTGACAACCGCAAGGGGGGCTGGTACGCCTACCGGGGCTCGAAGGCGGCGCTGAACCAGTTCATCCGCACCCTGGCGGTGGAGTTCGAGCGCCGGGCACCTCAGGTCAGCTGCGTGGCGCTGCACCCGGGGACGACGGACACGGATCTCTCGGCGCCGTTCCAGGCCTGGGTGCCGACCGATCAGCTGTTCCCGCCACAGCGCACGGTGCGCCAGCTGCTGGCGGTGATCGATGGCCTCGATGCCTCGGACAGCGGCGGGTTCTTCGCCTGGGACGGGCAGCCCATCCCCTGGTAGAGGCGCATCGGGCCTGGCGC
>NZ_JAJNRE010000036.1:0-16332 GCF_022228025.1 Halorhodospira sp. 9622
GCAGTGGGCCAACGTCTACGACGACGAGGGTTACGCGGTCCTTGAGGACACGAAAAACGGCCAGCGCCGCGAGGTCCTGTTGACCACACGGGCGTGTGAGACGCTGCGCGAGTTGCGTAAGGCCCGCACCGGCGATCGTGTCTCGCCCTACTCGATCGAGGCCATCCGCAACGCCTGGCGGCGCATCCTGAACCGGGCCCGCAAGGCTTATCACGCCGACTGCCAGGCCCGCGGCGAGGAGCCTGACCCTGAGCTCTTCAACAACCTGACCTTCCACGATCTGCGCCATGAGGCCATCTCGCGCATGGCCGATCGGACCGGCTGGGACCCCAACCGCCTGTCACAGTTCTCCGGCCACCGGAGCCTTTCGTCGCTGAAGCGGTATGTCCACAACAGCCGCCAACTGCTCATTGATGAGCTGCGCTCGATCGAGGACCGGTGAACGATCCCGCCCTGGCGGTCATCTTTCCGCCAGGGCTCTCAACCTGCAGCCCTTCCCGCTAACGGCAGCCATCACCCGTGAAAAAACCGAACGGAAGCGGAGGGTTTGGCTTCCGGTGCATGGCTTGGTTAACCATTTCTCACAATTACGGGAGGCACACCAACATCCATTCCAGCAACCATAAATGCGCTTTTCAATGTATCCGACTCCTTTATTCGTAGCCCAGCCTCTTCAACGATTGCGCCAGGATGCGAAGAGCGATCTTCTACAACTTCCCGCAGCATCTTTACGTCCCTGGAATGGTTGCTTTTCTTATTTTTGTCCTTGAAAGACACAAAGCCCTCAAATAGACGAACCTCAGTCTTTCCCTTGCTCTCGAATACTTCTCTTAGCAAATACAACGCGGCAATTATGATTGTACAACCAAGCCCGAAATACCAATACCTGGTCTTTCCTCCTTGCTTTTCGACCGATCTACCGGTCGGGTTTCCCTGGTCGTCGAATGCTACTGACAACGGGGCTTCTATCATCAGGTTGACTGGCTGCCTGCTATTGACGATAAAGTCACATATTCTCTTTACGGCTTCACTGAACTGAAGATCGACCGGCTGCTCATTATTAATGAGAAGACCACAGCTGCGAGATTTATTTGCAAACCCTATATCGAGAATCAACCATTCTCCGGAGGACTGCGTAATCTCAACCTCTGTTCCTGCTCGCATCATGCAGTTGATCCCCATGCTAGCTAACGCCCGCGCTGAGCCGCGGGCGTTAGCGCGTCGGCTCCAGCGGTTTGTTGGGCTTTAATTATTACGCGCCCAGTTGTTAACAAGTTCTCTGGCGTCTCGCGCTTCTCCAGGCCTACGTCCTGTCACAAGATAACAAATCGCCGACGTGAGCATGATCAGGCCCCAAAAGCAGGCAGCGACAATCAGCGCAACCCATGCCACCGGCGCGTAGGAGAAGCCCTCAGTGAATGCAATCCACACTGCGAACGCGACAATGGTGATCTGAGAAAGATAGCTAAGAAATTCCAGAGTGACCGTGAGGGCCCTGCACAAATCAGAGAAACGGTTCGCAATATGTTCCGTTCCGTACGTATGAGCCAGATATCGAATTACTTGGTCCACGTGCGCTCGGTCAAACACCTGTTCGCGAGACAGGCCCAACCTGAGGGCCGCCGCCTCAAGGACGCCCTCGAGCCGTCTTCGGCTACGATATGCCTCAACGGAACCCGTAGCAAAAAAGAACACCGTAAGTGCCAGCAAGGTTCCAATAATATGCACGACTGCCATCAACATCGCTAATCTTTTCCTAATAGATGACTTAGCTTTTGGAGTTTTTCATTGCGCCCAACGCAGAGCTTACCTGCGCGACGAAGGAGCGTCCGCTAGAGCGTCTTGTTGTGTGTTGCCCCCATCTGCAATAGGTCAATAAAATCGGAACCAGCAGCACGCTTGATGGGGAATATCTTTCTTTGAAGCTCCCGGACAATCTCTGGAAGCCGGTGGATGATTGTTCCGTGCTGAGCGATAAGCTCTACTTCCTGCTCAGATTTGACCTTATTTATGACCAACTCGGAGGACCACTCGCCGCTCCACAGAGTCTCCATAAGCGCCCGTTTTTCAGTGGCATGGAACTTTCTTTCTACCCACTCGGCGACACCTTCAACAAGCTCTTCCTGTGAGCGCGCTGCGCTATTTGCGGCCCGTCCGGTCCTTCGTGCAGCTTTGGGCAATTTAGAGATGTAGCTGACTGGCCTCATTGAGGCTTGGACCTCAATATGGCGACAGACGGGTTTTTCGCCCGATCTGAACTTCACTGCAACCAAATCAATCTCGTTAACGCCAAGACGGATACCCCGGATAGTGAAGTAACCCTGTCTGTTCAGCCATTCTTCAATAATTTCTTCGGCCAAAAGGGCCATAGCATTGCCTCGTTATGGACACACAACGCTATCCATCAGCCGCGCCGCTCTGCGGCGGCGGCTGCATGGATTTGTTAGCACGCGTGTAGTGTTTATCGAATTCTTGAAGGATACTAGGGTTGTAGAATTTCTTGACGTTACTTTTCGGGTTGCCAGGATCAAGGAGTCGCTTCTTGCAGAAACGTTCATCAGTTTCAAGGCTCTGTCTGAGCCTATGGTAGGTTTGATTTTGTTTAAAATTGACGTATCGTTTCTTAAGCCGGGTCGTCAGCACGTCGTAGTCCCACGGGTAGCGCTCCCTAATATCCTCTTCAGTCATTTGAACCGGAACAGCATCTGGGCTATTCGACAGGCGGACGGAAACGTCACCCTTGTCGGACGACCTATACATCTTTAGATCTAGCTTCACTGCCAGGCTGAAATCATCCGGCTCGCTACCGCTTGCGGATTTCTCCTCACCTTCAAGGTAGTGGAGCAGTCGTTTCTCTTGGCCATTGAGCGTGACCCCCTCTGCAACATGAAAATCACGAACGAATGCCAAAGGCATTGGAAATATATGGTATTGGGTGAAATCGACGCCGAACCATTGCCGAACTAAGTTCATGTAGTTCATAAGTGAAGCGGTTGCGATCTCCTGCACCTTCCTCTCTAACGCGCTCTCGTTATTGATGTAGTGGATCGAATTGTCGCGGATCTCTGTCAAGAGCTCGAGATTCCTGCGCACCACCGGCGGCACTGAGTCACTATAGTCATTAACGAGAGTATCGAATGCACGGAATAGTCCGATTGATACGTAGTTGCCCGACCTGTTTTTCTTGCGGTACAATTGCCGTGATACGCTACCGTCCGCATTTTTGCGTTTCTCATACTGGAGTATTGCACTGACTCTATTTCGTTCTAGCATCAGGATGCGCGCTTTCAGTAGCAACTCCCACGCATTCACCGCCAGGATGCAGAACGTTTCTTCTCGGTAAGAGAATTGAGGCTTATTGTAGACTTCAATAGCGGCGACCATGGCCTGCGTGGCCTTGTCTAGCAGTACACGCGATCTAGATCGCAACTCTTCCTCCCTCCATCGCTAACAGTGGTATCGAAAGATTCTGCGTAACCCGATGGGGTTTAATTCTGTATATATGGCAACCCCGAGATGAGGGGATTGCGTCGATGGTTCGGTGCCGCAGGAACGAACTGCTCAACACCAAGCATGCCGGCACCGCAACGGAGATACCTGGAGAACCGCCGCGGCGTTGCTGGAAGTGGCGCATCCGAGGGGAACATCGTCACGGCGTTCGCAAAATCAGGTAGCGGGGTGCAAGCCTCATCCGCGGGAGTCTATCGCACGCATAGCGGCAAAGCACTTTGAGGTTGTAGGCGTGCTGCAGAGTGCGCGGCCCGAAGAGCTGGACCAGCCGATGGCGCGGGCTGTTGAGGTTGGCTGGCTCCATGCGGAAGAGATCGTGCTGCGGCTTCTGTCGATTGTCTTTGGGCCCCATTATAGCCGTCCAAGTTGGAATGGTTACGAATTGCAGGATAACAAAACCCCGTCAATGTCAGCCGCCCCTAAAACGCCCTATAAAACACGAAGGGCCAGCCTCTTCCCATTTTTATTAGTAGGCCATTAAGCATGTAAGGCATGCTTTTATTGTTCTGCTTTTGCCCATTGGGTCTTATCGGGACAAATCAGCTTGAATGCCCTAATAGCTCCGATCGTGCCAGCGATCAGCGCGTAGATCACGACACCCCAAAGTAGCAAAGCGAAACCGCCTGCCACGACGCCCGCAGACATCAGAAGGTCTGTATCCGATGAAACCACCCCAAAGCCGTAGACAGCCATGGAGACACTTAGCACAACAAAGATGAGAAGGTATACTAGGAATATACTCATCGCGTGCTTGGTATGTACGGCCACAAAATCAACCGGGTGGTTTCTACTCACGAAGTGGAAAATCAAGTAAGGGATCAGTGTGATAAGAGATAGCTGAACACCAAATATGTTTATGTCGTAATACCCTAGGACGGGCCCATGAAGGACAATCAGCATAACGAGGAGGTAAGGCGCCGCCGCCATCCACTTGATCTTTGTTAGGCTTACAGTGCTTTCCATTTTTTTCCTTTGAATGAAGCAAGGCTATGGTGTTTAGGTGCGCCACGCACGCCAGAACCATAGCGATTCACAATTTAACCCAATATCCCAATGCTCTTGATCCTAGGCCGAAGAACGTTGACGAAATCGTTTAGCTGACTTGCCAACCAGCGCCGGCAGGCCTCGTCACTTTCGAAATCCTCAAGTGGTGCATAAAGGGCGTAGCCTGGGCGGTCCGGGGTGCCATCCATGCCCTCGTGCGCTCCCTCCGGAAGCTCGGACAGAATCTGTTCTCGCTCCTGGTTGAGGGCATCCAGGGCCCGGAACCTCTCCGCTTTCCTGCCACCGAGGAACACGCCACAGATACGGTGGCTCTTGGCCCGAAATGCCGTCACCCACACGCCGTGCATCGGCATCGGTGTGCGCACATGGTTCCGAGGTCGGTAGACGGGGGGTTCCTGCTCCGGATCGTCGAAGGCAATCTGGGTTAGCGGGGCCCACCAGCGCTGTTCCTCCTCGATGGCCCATGCAGCTCCTGAGCTCTCCTCGACGCTCTCGCGGCCCTCGGCATCCTGCTCGTTCAGCGCCGTTTCCCCGCCCTGCTGGACCAGCAGGAAGGTGCGCTCGATCGTCTCGGTGCGCGCAACCACCCGGGGCTGGACGACCATGCCCCGGTCACCGAACTCGTAGAGGGCGACCTCCACCAGACCGAAACTGAAACCGAGCGCGGCATTCCGGGTGATCAACTCAGTGATGCCGCCGACCCCCTCCCGGATGCCGTCTCCGGCGATCAACAGGAGAAAGCGGCCCTCCCGGAGGGCGCGTGCAGTGGCATCGACGAATACCGCCTCATCGAGCTCGGGCTGTAACCGCCGGGCCGCCTCATAAGGCACGTTCCCTTTCACACCGGACGCCGCAGCTACGCGCCGCTGAAGATCAGCGTACTCCCAGCGGGAAATGGCTCGAGCGTAATCGAGGATCTGGGCAATGACCTTGCGTCGGGCCTCCGGGTTGCGCCAGAGCTTGCACTCGACCAGGGTCAGGCGGCCTGCTGGGTTGATGAAGGCAGCATCCACCGGTCCCGCCTCGGTCGCAAGCTCGGTGCATAGCGGCGCAAGAGGGGCGAAGGACGGATCGATCTCGCCGATCGGCAGCACATCCGTGTTTTCAGCGAGCAGATCCCGCAGCCACGCCTCACTGCGGCCGTTCGTCGACCCCAAGGGCGTGCGGCGAGCCTTGATAAAGTCACCACCCTCCTCTGGCTGGAGCAGGAGGTCCGCATAGCTAGGCATTCATCCGCCCCCCGCCTCGATCCCTTGAGTCGACGCCCATCAGGTGGACGCCTCCTTCTCCGCTTTCATAAACCGCACCAGCAGCCGCGCCAGAGCATCGAAGTTGTCGTTGCTCTCCAGGGCCTTGGTGGCCATCTGCTCTCGCTCCTGGATGCTGTCGATGAGGATCTTCTCCAGCACCTTGGGGAAGCTCCCGTGCATGATCTGGTCGACATCGTAGGTGTCGATCTGGCGGTCGACCTGCTCGTGCCGTCGCGCCCGGGTGCCGAGTTCCTGCAGCCAGGTCAGCTTGTCCTCGTCGGCTGTGTCGTGACCGAAGAGATCGTTGAGCCGGTCGATGATCTCCTGGAGCGGTTTCTTCTCGGGCTCCCGCGCCTGCCCCGAGCCGACACCGCTGACGGCGGGGAGGGCGTATGCGCCCTGCTCTTCTCCCAGTCGAACGGCCTGCTCGGCCTGTTTCTGGATGCGGTAGTGGGTCAGCTCCAGTTCCGAGACGTCGACCTCATCCTTATCGATGGCTTCCAGGCGTAGGAGCGGACCCAGGTAGCGGCCAAAGACAGCCAGGGCCTCCAGATCACGGTCTCCGTATTCGATCACCTGCGAGAGGAACTCGTAGATGCGCACGAAGCTGTTGAGGTCCTTCTTGAAGAGCTCGAGAGCCTCCTTCGCCTCGTTCGCTTCCTTGAGCTCGTATTCCGCACGCTGCTGCCCGGCCTGATCGCCTTGGCACTCGGCACGCTTGCGCTCGGACTCCCAGTTGCGCACCGCCTCGATGGCGGCCTGGTAGCGCTTCTGGAACCGGTCCTGGGCGGGGCGGACGTAGTAATTAAGCTTTGAGTCCTTGGCCTTCGAGTCGTAGAAGGCGTGGGCAAACTGCTTGACCTCCTCCCACTGGTAGATCTGCGCCTCGTTGAGCTTGCGCATTAGGTCGTAGACGACCTGGGCGTCCGAGACATCCTCCAGCTCGGCGGTGTGGTAGTACGGCTCGAAGGCCTTGCGCACCTCCTCCGGATCGTTGACGAAGTCGAGGATGAAGGTCCGCCCCTCCTTACCCTCGAACGGGCGGTTGAGCCGGCTGAGTGTCTGGACGCAATCGACCCCCTGGAGTGGCTTGTCGACGTACATCGCGCAGAGCTTCGGCTGGTCGAAGCCGGTCTGGAACTTGTTGGCCGCGATCATCACGTTGAAGTCATCGGTGTCGAAGGCGTCCCGATGATCGCGGCCCTTGAGCCCCGGATTGAGGAGGCTGCTACGCTCGTCCACAGCCTGCGGGATCACCTCATCCGGCTCCACCTGCCCGGAGAAGGCCACCAGCGGGTGGACATCGGCGTAGCCCTGCTGGTCGATGTACTTGCGCATGGCGATCTGGTAGCGCACCGCCTCGCGGCGGCTGCTGGTGACCACCATGGCCTTGGCCTGGCCATCGAGCAGATGGCGCACGTGCTCGCGGAAGTGCTCGACGATGACCTCCACCTTCTGCTCGATGTTGTACTCGTGCAGCCGCACCCAGCGGGCGATCTTCGATGAAGCCTCGCGGGCGTCGACCTCGTACGCCTCACCGTGGGGGTGCGCCAGCCGGAAGGCCGTCTTGTAGGTGATGTAGTTCTGCAGCACATCGAGGATGAACCCCTCCTCGATGGCCTGGCGCATGGAGTAGACGTGGAAGGGTGCCGGCAGGTTGTCCGAGGCCGGGCCCCGGGAGGGATCAGGCGGGCGGCCGAACATCTCCAGCGTCCGCGCCTTGGGCGTGGCCGTGAAGGCGTAGTAGCTGATCCGATCCGTGTGGCCGCGGGCCGCCACCGCCTCATCAAGCAGTTCCTCGGCGCTGACCTCCTCGTCCTCACTGCGCTCGACACCGAGCAGCGCCTTGAGCTTGTGCGCCGAGGTGCCGGTCTGCGAAGAGTGCGCCTCATCGGCGATGACCGCGTACTTGCCGGCGGCCAGATCCTTGTGCCGATCCAGTGCCTCGAACAGCGCTGGGAAGGTCTGGATGGTGACCACGATGATCCGCGTGCGCGCCTTCAGCGCCTCGGCCAGCTGTTCCGACTTGCTGCGACCCTCGCTACCAGTGATCAGGCGAACCACCCCGCTGGCGTGCTCGAACTGGTAGATCGTCTGCTGCAGCTGCTGATCGAGGACGTTGCGGTCAGTGACGACGATCACCGAATCGAAGAGCTTCTCACCCTGGTCGTTGTAGAGACTGGCCAGCTGATGGCTGGTCCAGGCGATGGAGTTCGACTTACCGGAGCCGGCGCTGTGCTGGATCAGGTAACGCTGCCCGGGCCCCTCCTCCCGGGTGGCGTCAATCAGGCGGGTCACCGCCTCCCACTGGTGGTAGCGCGGGAAGATCAGCGCTTCCTTCTTGCTCCGACGGCCGTGGAAGTCCTCGTGCGTCTTCTGCTCCAGGTGCAGGAACCGCCCCAGGATGTGCAGCCAGTGATCCGGCTGGAAGACCTCGCGCCAGAGGTAACTGGTGGCGTAGTCGTTCTCGGAGACCGGGGGCGGATTGCCCGCACCGCCCTCTTCGGTGCCGCGATCGAAGGGGAGGAACTTTGTCTTCTTGCCCTGCAGATGGGTGGTCATGGCCACCCGGTCCTGGCTGACGGCGAAGTGAACCAGCGCGCCGCGCTTGAACTTGAGCAGCGGCTCCTGCTTGCCGTTGGTCTTCGCCTTCGTTGGCCGGTCGTGCTTGTACTGGCGGATCGCCTGCTCCACCGACTGCTGGAACTCGCTCTTGAGCTCCAGGGTGGCCACGGGCAGACCGTTGACGAACAGAGCCAGATCCAGCCGGGGGTTGTACGTGCCCTCCTTCGCGTGCGGCGAGTACGAGAGCTCGGGCACCACGCGCAACCGGTTCTGCCGGTAGCGCTCAAGCACCGTCTCGTTCATCGAGTGGTCGGGCTTGAAGGTGGCGAGCTCGACTTTCGCCCCCGGGGTGCGGAAGCCGTGGCGCAGCACCTCGAGCGTGCCGACCTTCTCCAGCTCGCGGGCCACGTGATCGAGCAGCGCCTTCTCCGGCTCCCGAGCGTTGTGCTTGGCGAAACGTTCCCACTGATCCGGGTGGGCCTCCCGGAAGTAGCCGATCACATCCTCCGGGTAGAGGGCGCGCTCGCGGTCGTAGGCGGCGCTGCTGCCGAGCTGCCACCCGGCGGCAACCAGTTCGTCGATGATGGCCTGCTGGAAGGCGCGCTCTTTAGGATCCGCCATCGCCGGGGCTCACTCCTTGATCACTCGCCGATGCCGCCGCCTCCTCGGCGGCCTGTACCTGTCGATCCTGCCATTCCGCATAGGTTTCGCAACTCCCCTCCAGCTTCCATGCGACCCGTCCATTGGCGGTGCGGCCCGAAACAATGGCCGCTGCAGCGCTCGGGCTCGAGAAGGCCTGATCCTGGGTGAACCGCCGACGGCCAGCACCGTCGTCGACCAGCACCCCGTCCTCACAGAGCTGGTGGAACAAGGCCTCGTAGCCACCGCTTGGTCCCTTCCACGACTCTCGGGCCAGGGATCCGGATAGCACGTAGAACTCGCCCTCGTACTCCTGGCCGCGGGCCTTGAGCCCGTGTTTCGGCAACTCCAGGCTGAAAAACGGCGAGGCTTCCGCCTTCGGCTGATCGCCGGACTTCTCCGGCGTCGATGGCTTCGGCACCGCCCGCAGGAAGTCGAAGCCGAGCACCGGGAGGACGACGCGGATCTGATCGAGGAAGAAGGCCATGTCGGCCCGATCCGCCTCCGGCAGGTTGGCGTACGCCTTGGCCGTGCCGTTGGCCAGACGACACCGGCCGACCTCCATGGCGTTTTGGATGAGCAAGCTCTCCAGGTGTTTGACGTGGGCCTTGGTCAGGTTCTGGTCCTTGCTGGTGACCAGGCAGACCTTCTCCCAGAAGTCCTTGCCGCCCTGATCCTCCGGGCGGTTGTGCTGCTTGAGACGCGTCCCGACGTCATCGGTCTCGCCGATGTAGACCAGCGGGCGCAGGCTGTTGTCCGGGTCCGGCCCCACCAGGAAGTACACGCCGGTGCGCGCACACTCGGGGCGCTGGATGAGCTCGCTGAGCTTGCTCCGCGGCCCGGTCAGCACATGACCGGTCCAGTTCATGATCTCGGCGGTGATCAGCCCGTTCGGCGAGTCATCCACCAGGAACAGGCGCAAGCTGCGGCCGTAGCTCATGTCACGGCGCCCTCGCCTTCATGCTCAGGTTCTGTGCTCGAGGCCGGCGGCGTCCAATCGCGGACATCGATCTTGCCGGTGACGGCGGCGGAGATCAGGGCTGAGCGGCGCTCTTTAAGCAAGTCGATACTACCTAGTGCTTCACGAATTAACTTGTCGATGCGATCCGTTTCCTCGTCGAGGAAGTCAGCGATTGCCCTTTGCTCCTCCGGCGGCGGAAAGGCGGCGCGTTCATCAAAATAACTGTTCTGATCTAAGTTTTGGATTCCAGAAGTCTGTTTGATTGACGGGACGTTGAGACGAATGCTGTACGCTGCACCGTGCACATAACGCCAAAAAGATGGGACCATCCCTTCCCCTAGAGCGATGCGAGCAGTAAAGTTAGAACATACGGCATCTCTCTGATCTTCGTACAGAACCACAAATCCGACAGGTTGCTTCTCGCCACCACCGGATTTCTCAAGCACAAGATCTCCACGCTGAAGAACTCGACCCGCACGCTCAGACGCACTAACGTTACGGATGGTCGGATCATCCAAAGCGACACGCATGCGGTATCTATTGAAATCCGCTACCCGAACACAGGGGAAGTCATTCGCATTACCTTGTGGATCATCACCCCAAACCCCGTTCTTACAAAGGGAAATCGACCATTTGATCCGATCCACGACCCAATGCTCCGGCACCTCCCCCAGCCACTCCACACCGGAGTCCTTCATCGGTACCTCCGGGTCGAGGCCCTTGGTGACGGCATGGGAGATGACCGCCTGGCGCTTCTCCTTGAGCAGCTCGATCAGGCGCTGCTGCTCCTCGATCAGGGCGTCGATGCGGGCGGTTTGATGGTTAAGGAAATTGGCAATTTTTTTCTGCTCTTCCAAACCCATTACCGGAATCTGAATGCTCCCAAGCTTCCCCTTGGTGACATGAACCATCCCTATGATTCCGTGCGCCTCATCCTCGATGGTTTCGGTTACGGAGCGAAGAGCCCAGTAAAGCCAATCCCTGTCAACGCTAAAATCAGTTAAACGGAATATATGCTGATTTAGGTAGTGAAGACCACTACGCCTCCAGATGAAAGGCCCGAAAGACGTTCCTTTGTTACCCGACCACCCAAATAAAAGATCCCCCTGACGGACGTGATACCGTTGGTGAACCTCACCGTTGTAACGATTGAAGGAATCACTTTCATTGAGATTTTCTATTCGGACAATAGGGACGCCTTCATCAGACCAATCTTCTGGCCTAAAAGCAGCCCCATTCACAAAATTCGTCAAGAACTTTAAAGGCTTGCGGGACCAATGAACGGGAACCTCGCCCAACCAAGCCACCCCCGAATCCTTGTACTCCGGATACGCCGGAAAACTCATGCCGACAGCTCCTCAATCATCCGCTTGATCCGGTTGGTGCACTCCCGCAGGTCAGCGTCGATCTCCTCCAGCGGTCGGGGCGGCTCGTACTTGTAGAAGTAGCGGTTGAACGGGATCTCGTAGCCGACGATGCCCACTTCCCCATCACGCGCATCCTTCTTGCTGGTGTCGATCCAGGCATCGGGGACGTGCGGCTTCACCTCGCGCTCGAAGTAGTCGTCGACGGACTCGGTCAGCGGCACGTTCTCGGCATCCCGCAATTCCGGGTCCGCCTCGGCCCGGCCTTTCTTGTCCCGGCAGATCGGCGCCTCGGGGTCGCGCTCGCTGAGGGCGGCGAGCACGGCCTTGTGCTGGTTCGGCTTGAGTTTCACACCCTCACTCTTCAGGGCGGCTTCGAGCTCCCGGGTGAAGACCTGGCGGTCCTGGTAAAGGGCGCCATCGAGCCGACGGCAGGCGTCCAGGATCGCCTGCTGATCCTCCTCGCCGAGCTTCTGGATGGGCTTTTGCTCTGGAATCCGGACGATGCGCTCCTCGCTGGCCTGGAAGTTGAGGCGCAGCGGGCGCTCGACGGTGATCCGCCGGTAGCCGAAGGTCTCCACAGGAAAGATCCGGCTCTCCTCAGTCTCCTGGTAGTCACCGTAGAGCTTCACAATGGTCCGGATTGCCTCGTCGTCGAGGTACTGGCGTTTGTTGCCGAGCGACTTGCGCATCTTCGAGTAGTGCTCAGTGGCGTTGATCAGCTGCACGTGCCCCTTGCGCTCGGCGGGCTTGGCGTTGGAGAGGATCCAGACGTAGGTGGCGATGCCGGTGTTGTAGAACATGTCCGTGGGCAGGGCCACGATCGCCTCGACGAGATCGCGCTCAAGCAGGTAGCGCCGGATCTCCGACTCACCTCCGCCGGCGCCGCCGGTGAACAGCGGCGAGCCGTTGAGGATGATGCCGATGCGCGACGGCCACTGGCTGCTCTGGTCCTGGCGCATCTTGCTCACCAGATGGAGTAGGAAGAGCAGCGCCCCGTCATTGACCCGCGGCAGCCCGGGGCCGAAGCGGCCGGCGAAACCCAGCTGCTCGTGCTCTTCGTTCACTGCACGCTGACTACCCTTCCAGTCCACCCCGAACGGCGGATTGGCGAGCAGGTAATCAAAGCGCTCCCCATCGTGCTGATCGTCGGAGAGCGTGTTGCCCAGGGAGATATTGCTCACCGGCTCGCCCTTGATGAGCATGTCCGCCTTGCAGATGGCGTAGGACTCCGGGTTGAGCTCCTGGCCGTGCAGCGAGACATCCACGCCCTCACTGATCTGCTGGATGTAGTTCTGCGCCTCGGACAGGAACCCGCCGGTGCCCGCTGCCGGGTCGTAGATCTTGATGATCTCGCCGCGCTGCAGCCGCCCCTGCTGGCCGGTGAAGACCAGCGACGTCGTCAGGTGCACGACATCCCGAGGCGTGAAGTGCTCACCGGCGGTCTCGTTGGAGGCCTCGGCGAACTTGCGGATCAGCTCCTCGAAGACCACGCCCATGGAGAAGTTATCCAGCCGCTGCGGACTGAGGTCCATGGCCGCAAAGCGCTGGACCACCGGGTAGAGGGCGTCGCCGTGTTCGAGGCGCTCGAGGAACTCCTCGAAGCGGAAGTGCTCGAAGACCTCACGCGCCGCCGCGCTGAAGTGGCGCACGTAGTCGTTGAGGTCCTCCCGGGTGTGGGTCTCCGAGACCGTGGCCAGCCGCAACGGCGAGGTGTTGTAGAACTCCAGACCAGCCTCATTGCGCAGGATACGATCGCGCATCGCCGCCGGCTTGTCCTGGTAGGCCTTGGCCTGCTCCAGGACCTGATCCCGCGTCGGCTCAAGGACGCACTCCAGCCGGCGCAGAACCGTGAAGGGCAGGATCACCCGCCCGTACTGCGACTGCTTGAGCGTACCGCGCAGGAGGTCGGCAACCCCCCAAATGAAGCTCGCCAGGTTCTCTTGGTTCATCCTCGCTGATCCTGCTCCTGAGATGTAGGCACGTGGATTGGCACTCTAACTTGAGGGGTTACCCTCATCCAGAGGCTGCCTAGCCAAGGGAACCAGGACCGCGGGGGCTAGCAGGCGCGCAACGGGCGCGGAACCAACGGCTTCGCACTCACAGCGCGTAAGCCTTCAGCGTTTCGAGGTCGATCACGGCCAGGGTTTCGGCATGCGTGGCGTGCAGATCCACCCGGGGAGCCACTCCCGCGCGGTAGGCCTCCATCCAGCGGCCGGCGCACAGACACCACCGGTCCCCGGGCTGAAGGCCGGGAAACCCCATGACGGGATTGGGGGTCGTCAGGTCATTGCCCTGCTCCCGGGTAAAGGCCAGAAACGCCTCGTCCAATTGGGCGCAGACCGTATGGATCCCGAAATCCTCGTGGCTGGTATTGCAGCACCCGTCCCGGTAGAAACCGGTCAAAGGCTGAGTGCTACAGGCCGCGAGGGGCTGGCCCAGGACGTTGACGGACTCGAAAGGCTGACTCATGGCTATCTCCAACTCCGAAGGTGGGGGATCGTCCGGCTGGGCCGCTCATCCACCGGCGCCGGAACCGGACTGGCTTGAAGCCGCCGCAGCCCCCGTCGCCGGCCCCAGCAGCTCGCGAATACCGCCCACCGATCCCATCAGGCTCGTGACCTCCAGCGGCAGGAACACCCGCTCGCCGTCCTGCGCGACCTTGGGCAGCACCTCGATGTAGCCCTGGGCGATCAGGTAGCGCATCGCATCCCGCGACTCCAGGCCGTCGGCGTCGTCGGCAGCCTCGAGGATCTGTTTGATGGCCCGCTTCTCGCCTTCGGCCCGCTGCACGGCGGCCTCCTTGTCGCCCTCGGCCTTGAGGATCTCTGCCTGCTTGTAGCCCTCTGCCTCGCGCACCTCGGCGCGCCGGGCACGTTCGGCGGCCATCTGCTTGTTCATGGCCTCGCGGATGTCGTCCGGGATATCGATATCGCGGATCTCGACGCGATTGACCTTCACGCCCCACTTGTTGCCGGCCTCGTCCATGGTCGCCTGCAGCCGGCCGTTGATTTCCTGACGGGACTCGAAGATCTGATCGAGCTCCATGCGCCCGATCTCCGAGCGCAGCGAGGTCTGCGCCAGGGTCTGGACGGCAAGGACCAGGTTCTCGGCGCCGTAAATGGCCGCCTGGGCGTCCATGATCTGGTAATACAGCACCCCGTCGATGCGCACCCCGACATTGTCGCGGGTGATGACCTCCTGCTTGGGGAAGTCGAGCACCACCTCACGCAGGTCGATCTGCTTCTCCGTATCGATACTCTTCTTGTTGTCGCGGTAGCGGACAATCGTGATCGGACGGGGTCGATCGAGGATGGGGATGATCAGATTCAGCCCCGCCTCCAGCGTCCGGTGGTAACGACCCAGGCGCTCGATCACCATCGCATGGCGTTGCGGGACGATCACCAGACCCTTGACGAGGATGGCGATGAGCAGCACCGCCATCAGTACGACCAGAATCGAGGTCACCTCGGGAATCGCCACGGCATCATTCATGGTGCTCACCTTTGCGTCCTTGTTGGGGGTTTCCGGAACCACCCCCGTCCTCACGGGTCACGACCGCCGTCGTGCCCTCAAAGCGAACCAGTCGGACCGCGGCCCCTTCCTCGAGCTGCATGTCCGCCGACCAGGGGCGTGCGCCGAACTCATCACCGAGGATGTGGACCCGCGGATCGCCACGGGCATCGAGGTGGACCCGAAACGTCTGGTGCCGCACCCGCGGGTCGTCCACGCCCTGCGTCAGTTGCCCCGGCGTCCAGCGCCGGAGCAGCATCAGCGCCAGCGGCACCAACACCACCCCGGAGAGCGCGGCGGTGAGGATCTGCAACTCCCAGGACAGACCCAACAGCGCGGCTCCCATCCCGAAAAGCGCCATGCCCGCCGCAGCGAGCAGCACACCGCTCGCTCCGCCGAAGAGGAAAAGATCCGTCAGGACCAGGACGATCGCCCCACCCAACCAGAGACTCCATGCGCTCACCATGCCCCCCTTTGCTCGCTCCGCAGCCTACCGGTCTACGAGCCTACCAGCATGGACCGGCGGGTTTTCACAATAACTGTGGAAAACCGTGTGGAGACACCCGGTGCAGCCCCGCTCTGCGCGGGTTCGCGAAAGATGGACAGATTCTGCTCACCGCCTCGGGCCACTCACGAGCGAGAGCGTCAAGGGCTGGTATCCTGCAAGCGGGATTGAGAACCCGGAGCACCGCGCAACAGGGAGGCAAGCACGATGGCTTTCACTTTCGATGACCTGGTCGCGGCCTGCGAACAGGACTGGCGGGCGTACATCGGGCACGAGTTTGTACGCACGCTCGGTCAAGGCACCCTGAGCGCGGAGGCCTTCCGCCACTACCTCAAGCAGGACTACCTGTTCCTGACCCACTTTGCCCGCGCTTACGCCCTGGCGGCCTACAAGAGCCGCAACCTGGAGGATCTCCGCCAGGCCCATGAGGGTATGAAGACGATCCTGGACGTGGAGCTTGGTTTGCACGTGTCGTTCTGCCGCGAGTGGGGCATCTCGGAAGCGGATCTGGCGACGTTGCCCGAGGCCCGAGCCACCATGGCCTATACCCGGTACGTGCTGGACACCGGCAACCGCGGCGACCTCCTCGATCTGCACGTGGCCCTGGCACCCTGCCTGGTGGGTTACGGGGAGATCGCCAACTGGCTCAATGCGCAGCCGGACACCGTCCGCGGCGACGCCAATCCCTACGACGCCTGGATTGCCATGTACGAGAGCGAGGAGTTCCAGGCGGGCATGCAAGCCGAGCGGGCGTGGCTCAACACCCGCTTGGCGGAGGTGACCCGCAGCCGCTTCGACGAACTGACGGAGGTCTTTCGGGATGCGACCCGTCTGGAGATCGATTTCTGGCAGATGGGCCTGGATGGCGCCGATTAGTCGTGGGCCCGCGCTATGAAACGCCCAATGGTCCCCCACCGAAAAGGATCTCGGTAAGCTGATCCGCCCGCATGGGGCGCCCTAGTCCGAAGCCTTGGCCGCGCTCGCATCCGAGCCCTTGGACAAAAGCGCGCTGCGCGTCTG
>NZ_JAJNRE010000037.1:0-15811 GCF_022228025.1 Halorhodospira sp. 9622
ACCGTGCTGGTTGTCGGGTTCGACTCTGCCTGGAGTGCTAGCAACTCCGGTGCTTTGGTTGGGGCTGTTCGCGCTGATGATGGGGCATACCAGGATCTCGGGCCGCCGCAGCAGGTGGACTACCGCGAGGCGGAGCGCGCGATCGGTGAGTGGCAGTCCCAGCAGAATCCGGATGCGACGGTGGTGCTGCTCGATCAGCCCACCATCGTGGAGAACGAGTCGGGCCAGCGCCCGGTGGAGGACATTGTGAGTTCGCCGGTCGGCCGGCGGCATGGCGGGATGCAACCGGCCAATACCGCAAAGGCGAAGATGTTCGGCAAGGATGCGCCGGTTTGGCGGTTCCTCGCCCGTTTTGGTGGACCGGCGGACCCGCTTGCACCGCTGAAGGGGACATGGGTGGTCGAAACCTACCCGGTGCTGACCATGATCGCCCTTGGCTGGACGCTAACGGACCCGCGTCCTGGAGGTCGGCTGCCGAAGTACAACCCGAGGAATAAGAACTTTTCCATCGCCGACTGGCGGCACGTCTGCCAGCTGGCGTCGAGTGCGCTCGGCGAGCGCAGGCTTGACCGGATCGTTCAATGGTTGGACGAAGCAGGGCAGGAAGATCGGCCCCACAAGCACGATCAGGACCGGCTCGACGCCTGCATTTGTCTGCTTGCGGCGCTGTACCTTGTCGAGAAACGGCAGTGCCTGATGGTCGGTGATTGGGACTCCGGGTATATCGTGGTGCCCGACAGTACTAGCCTTTCCGAGGAACTTGCGCGCCGCTGTGAGCGGACTGGGCGCGGGCCGTCGGAGTGGGTGCGATCCTTCCGTCTTTCGGGCGTGTAGAGGTGGATGGGTTGACAATCCCGTTCGACGCAGGACCAGCACGGTTATTTCTGCACAGGTGATGCGAGAACCCCGCGTAAGCCGCTGACATCTGGAGGGGTGTTCGCAAGGTTCTGATTTGTGGTTGGTTTGCAGCTGAACAGTCTTTGTTCAATGGACCTCGAAGGCCTTCGCGAAGCGGGTTCAGCTGACTTTCTCCACACGGTTTTCCACAGGTTCTGTGGAATCCTGGCCGATCCAGGGGCAAGGAGGTGAGATGCAGCGCCATGTCGTTTTACCCGACGGAGAGCGGGTTCCGGCCCTCGGCCAGGGGACCTGGCGCATGGGTGAGCGCCCAAGCGAGCGCGCGGCCGAGGTCGCGGCGCTGCAGGCCGGGCTGGATGCCGGGCTGACCCTGATCGATACCGCTGAGATGTATGGCGACGGCGGTGCCGAGCGGGTGGTGGGCGAGGCGCTGGTCGGGCGGCGGGATCAGGCCTTCATCGTCAGCAAGGTCTTCCCGTGGAACGCAAGCCGCAAGGGCGTGGTCCGCTCGTGTCAGCAGAGTCTCGAGCGTCTGGGCACGGATCGGATCGATCTCTACCTGCTGCACTGGCGCGGCGGCGCCTCGCTGGGGGAGGCGGTGGCCGGATTCCAGGATTTGCAGCGCGCGGGCTGCATTCGCCACTGGGGCGTGAGTAACCTCGATGCGACTGACCTGCAGGAACTCTGGGGGGTGCCCGGCGGGGGCGCGGTCGCCGCGAATCAGCTGCTCTATCACCTTGGCGAGCGGGGTATCGACTGGGACACGCTGCCGTGGCTGCGCCGGCGCGGCATCCCGGTCATGGCTTACTGCCCGCTCGGGCAGGGCGGGCTGCTGAACGACCGGCGTCTCGTGGGCTTTGCGGAGCGTCACGGCATGACGGCGGCCCAGGCGGCGCTGGCCTGGTTGCTGGATCAGGGCGACGTGATCGCCATCCCGAAGACGCGAACGCCGGAGCGCGTTCTCGAAAACCGCGCCGCGCTCGAGATCACCCTGACCGAGGCGCAGCATACGGAACTCGAAGAACTCTTCCCGCCGCCGGACGGCCCCCGGCCGCTGGCCATCGTTTGATGGGGCCTGAGGCGCCGTATTTTTACCGGTTTTGCTTTGTTACCCCGTAGGGCGGGCCCGCCTTCCGAGGGTGGGTCAACTCTGTTGGCCAGCTGGGGTCAGCCTACGGGGCCGCTAACAATCCTGGCCAGCAAGAGCCAGAGTTCCTTGCGCTCGAGCGGTTTGTTCAGATAGGCATCGCAGCCGAGGCCGAAGCACTCCTGTTGGAAGTGCTCCAGGGCATGGGCGGTGACCAGAGCGATGGGCGTGTGCGCCAGGGCGTGTTCAGCCTCCTGTGCCCGGATGTGCCGCAGCGCCTCGCGGCCATCCATCTCGGGCATTTGAAGGTCGAGCAGGACGAGGTCGGGGCTCGCTTGCTGCCAGTGCTCGATGGCCTCGCGGCCATTTTGCACGCAGGTGATCTGTGCGCAGCCAGCCTGTTCGAGCAGGTTGTTCACGAGTAGTGCGTTGGTCGGCTCATCTTCGGCGACGAGAACGCGCAGCCCAGTCCCCACCGGCGCGCTTGTATCAACTTCGGCCTCTTCGGGGGTGTATAGCAACGGGGTGGCGGAGGTGGCTGGTGGCATCGCCACCGTGAAGCGGAACCTCGTTCCGTGGCTGGGCTGGCTCTCGACCGAGATGCGCCCACCCATCAGCTCCACCAGCTCTTTGCAGACCTTCAGCCCCAGGCCGCTGCCTTCCTTGCGGGCGAGCGCAGGACCAGCCTGCCGGAACGCCTCGAAGATGTGCGGCTGGTCTTCCTCCGGGATGCCGGCTCCGGTGTCCGTGACGGTGAAGGCGAGTTCATGCTCGGATGAACCGCGCTCTACGTGAACGCGGATATGGCCCGATTCGGTGAAGCGCAGCGCGTTGCTGACCAGGTTGTAGAGCACCTGACCGAGGCGCACCGGATCGCCATGGACCCGGAATGGGGCTTCGGTGCCTGAAGACCACTCCAGGTGCAGGCCCTTCTGCTCGGCCAGCGGCACGAGAAGCCCCAGCTGGGTATCCATGAACGCGCGCAGATCGAAATCCTCCTCGCTCAGCTGAACTCGGCCGGCTTCCAGCCGCGAGAGCTCCAGGACGGTGTCGATGAGCCCGAGCAGGGTATGGCTTCCGGCTTGGCAAAGCTCCACATGGTGATGCTGCCGCGGGTCCAGCTCGGAGTGCGCCAACTGATCCAAGAATCCCGTGATGGCATTGAGCGGCGTGCGCAGGTCGTGGCTGACCGCGGCGAGGAACATCCTTTGGTCCTCCAGCGTACGTTGGCGCTCCTCTTCCAGGGCTCGACGCTCACTGATATCGCGCAGGATCCCCGCCGCGTGCCAGCGCCCGGCAATCTGTACGGGTGCCAGGGTCAGCTCCAGGGCGATCTCGTGTCCGTCGCGGTGGATGGCCACGACTTCGGTCTGTTGGCCCACGCGGGTTTTGCCGCCGGACTCCCGGAAGTGGCGCATGCCTGCCTGCATGACCTCCCGGTGGCGCTCGGGGACGAAACGGTCATGGAAGGGGGCACCTGCAAGTTGGTTGGCGCGATAACCGAGTAGTCGCTCGAAGGCCGGGTTGCAGTACACCAGCCGGTCCTCGGCATCGATCAGAACAATGGCATCGCGCGCGGCGGTGGTGATCGCCTGGAATTTGGCTTCGGCGGCGTGGTGGGCTTGTTCGAGATAGCGCCTGTCGGTGATGTCCTCGAGGATATGGACCGAGCTGCGGTAGGCCCCCTGTTCATCCAGAACCACATACGAGCGTGAGTGAAAGACTCGGCCGTCAGGCAGTTCGATTTCTTCGGAGGTCTCGGAGCAGCCGGTCTCGGAAGGACCGGCGTCGCCGGCGGATACTTTGGCCATGGCCGACTGGCATCCGGGCAGGGGGCCCTCGCCGCGAGGGAAGAAGTGCCAGTAGGGCTGGCCGGTCACCTGATCGAGCGTGGCGCCGGCCTGCTCCAGGTAGGCGCGATTCGCGCGCAGGATGCGATAGTCCTGGTCGTGGAGGAAGATCGGATGCCCCATGGCATCCATGGCATCGTCCCAGCTAGGGATGGGGTGCGCTTCCACGGGTGGGCTCTCCGGTGGTGGTGCCGGTCTCGGGCTCCTTCCGCAGCGCCAGCGATTCGATCCATTGCCGCAGCTCCGTGCGATCCAGCGGCTTGCCCAAGAACGCATCGAAGAGCGCGGACTCCAGGACCGCTTCCACTTCGTTGCGGGCATAGGCGGTGTAAAGGGCGATGGGTACCCGGGGGTAGCCCTCGGCCTGTTCCTCGGCCCGGATGTGTTCGGCCAGCTTGTCGCCATCGAGTCCGGGCATGTGGCGGTCGAGCACCAGGGCATCGAAAGTCCTTGTTTGCCAGGCCGCCAGAGCGCCGGCGCCGTCCTCGGCCGTGGTGACCGTGCAGCCGAGTTGCTCGAGGAGGGTCCGGGCCAGGAAGACGTTGACCGTCTGGTCATCGGCCACCAGTACACGCAGCGGGTCCGCCTGCGTATCCCCGCCAGAGGGCCGGGTGGTGGCGCTCAGGCCAGCGGCGGTGGCGCGGTCTGTCCCCGGTGCAGCTACGGGTGGCAACGGGAGCGTCACGGTGAACGTGGAGCCTACCCCCGGCGTGCTCTCGAGCGAGATCTCTCCGCCGAAAAGCTCGGTGAGTTCGCGCACGATGGCCAGGCCCAGGCCGTGGCCGCTGCGCGAGCCGCGATAGCCGGCGCGATCGAAGGCCGCGAAGATGTGCGCCTGCTGGTTTGGGGGAATCCCCGCCCCGGTATCGCGCACGCGGAAGCTGATCCGTTCATCGGGCTCTGTGCATACCGTTAGATCGATATGGCCTTCGTTGGTGTACTTGATGGCGTTGCTGAGCAGGTTCGACAGGATCTGGCCCATCCGGGTGGCATCGGCGTTCACCCAGTGCGTCACGCCGGGGTCGATGCTGCAAGAGAACGCCAGGCCGTGTTCTTGGGCCAGGGCGGTGTAGACGGTGCACTGGCCCTCGATCGCCGAGTGCAGGTCGAAGGGGGTCGGGCGCAGTTCCAGCCGCCCGGCCTGCAGTCGGCTGAGATCGAGCAGCGAATCGATCAGTTCCAGCAGACGACCACTGGCACGGCGGCACTGTTGCACGTAGACCTGACGCTGCTCTTCTTCCAGGTCCGGTTCGGCGAGCAGTTCCACAAACCCGGTCAGAGCGTTGAGCGGTGTGCGCAGATCGTGGCTGACCGCGTTGAGGAAGGTCGTCTTGGCCTCCACGGCCTCGGCCAGCTCCCGCTCCGCACGCTTCTGGTGGCTGATGTCGAAGCTAACGCCCAGTGTCGCCACCAGCTCTCCGCGCTGATCGGTAATGGGGTGGACGGTGAACAGCGCCGGGAACGTGCTGCCATCCCGGCGGCGCAGCTCGGTCTCTAGGCGGATCGGTTGGTGCTCGCGGAACAGCTGATCCACATATTGGGGCAGCCGCTCCATGTCCGCTTCGGTATGCAGCAGGCTGACGTGTTGGCCGAGCAGCTCCTCGCGGTCGTATCCGAACAGCGCCTCAGCGCCGGTGCTGGCCTCGAGGATGACGGAATTCAGGTCGGTCTTGATCAGGCTGACCGAGCTGGCCGCCTCGATGATCGCCTCGAGCTCCTGCTGCCGCTGTTGAAGCTGCTCGCGCAGCTGCTGCTCGGCCTGCTCGGCGCGGCGGCGCGCGGTGATGTCCACGCCCACCGACTGGACGTGGCTCAGTGTGCCGTGCTCATCGAAGAATGCGCGGTTGGTCCAGAGGGTCCAGTGGGTCTGGCCGTCCGCGCCGGGAATGCTGTTCTCGAAGTGGCCTACCGGCTCCTGAGGAGTCAGCCTCGCCAGGTGCGCTCGTGCCTCATCGCGCTCATCGGCGGGCAGGAAGTCGATCCAGCGTTGCCCGATCAGCTGATCCGGTTCGGTCTGCACATGCGCTGCCAGGGCGGGGTTGGCATAGGTGAGGGTGGTATCGGGCAGGAAGCGCTCAATCATCAGCGGCTGGTTCTCGACAAGGTCCCGGTAATGGGCCTCCCGCTCGGCGAGCTCGTGCTGAAGGGTCCGTTGCTCGGTGACGTCCTGGGCCGTCCCGCGCAGGATTTGCGGATTCCCGGCTGCGTCAAACTCCGCATAGCCGCGTGCCTGCACAATCCGCTGACTGCCGTCCGGGGTTGTCAGGCGGTGCTCGATCTCGTAAGGCTCTCCCTGGTTCAGGGTGCGGTCGATGGCCTGATGGAGGGCCGGGTGATCCTTGGCCGGCACTCTGGAGAGAAAACTCTCCCAGTCCATGGGCTCCTGCGTCGGCTCCAGGCCGAGGAGGCGGTACATCTCGTTCGACCAGTGAACTGTTCCGCAAGGGATGTCGTAAAGCCAGTGCCCGAGCCGGGCAATGCGCTTGGCCTCGGTCAGTTCCAGCTCGCTGCGGCGCAGTGCGAACTCGGTCTCCTTGAGGGTCTGGACATCGACATGGGTACCCACCATGTAGCTCGGCGAGCCGTCGGCGCCGCGGCGCAGGGTCTGCCCCCGTCCCTGCACCCAGAGCCAGCCGCCATCGGCGCAGCGGTAGCGGAGTTCGACCGTGAAGGGCCGGCCTTCGTCGAGGTGGCTTTCGATCACCGGCTGGATGCGTTCAAGATCCTCGGGATGGATCATCGCCTGCCAGTCGGCGAAGGTCAGGGCGCCCTGCTGATGGGGATCATAGCCGAGCATGCGCCAGCAGGCCTCATCCCAGTACACCTGATCCGCCGCCAGGTCCCAGTCCCAGACCCCGAAGCCGGCGGCCTCCTGGGCCATGCGCAGACGCTGCTCATGGGCAAATTGAGTCGATAGATCGATACAGGCACCGATCTTTCCCACGACTTCGCCACGCTCATTGAGCAGCGGCGCGGCGCTCACTTGCGCCTGGAAACGCTCCCCGCTACCCCGAATCAGCTCGCACTCCGTGGTGTAGCCTTCGCCGGTTTCCTGCATGCGGGCGATCCCCTCACGGATCTGCGCATATTCGTCAGGGTCGTGCAGTATACAGATGTCGCTGCCGACCAGCTGTGCGCGTGTGTACCCAAACATGCGCTCGGCACTGTGGTTGGCCTCGCGCACTGTGCCCTCCAAGTCAACCTCGGTCAGGGCCACATCAGGTACCGCCCGAAGGATGGCCTCGATTCGTTGCCGGCCCGCCTCGCTGCGCTCCAGCGCCTGGCGCTGCTCGGTGATGTCCTGAATGGTCCCCTGAATGATTTGTTGGCCGTGCTCACCCTGCCAGCGCTGGGCGATCTCGCGGACCCAAAGCGTGCGCCCCCCGGGGTGGACGATGCGGTACTCGCCCTCGCAGGAGAGCAGGGAGGGATTGTTCTCGAACTGGAATTCGGCGACCTGGTCTCGATACCCCTCGGGGACCCGGGCGATGAACGACTCCCAGTCCGGTGGCGGCCCCTCCGGGTCGAAGCCGCAAAGCTGATAGGTCATCGAAGACCAGATCAGCTTCCCGGTCTCCGGGTAGGCAACCCAGTGCCCGATCGCCCCCATCTGCTCGGTCCGCTCGGCGCGCTGCAGGGCCTGGTCCCGGGCCTGGCGTTGCGCCTCCAGCTCAGCAACCTGCTGCTCGAGCAGATCTGTCTTGTGTCGAAGGCGCATGTGGGTGTCCACCCGCGCGCGGACAATCGCCGGTGAAAACGGCTTGGTGATGTAGTCCACCGCGCCGAGACTCAGGCCGTATTCCTCATCACTGGCCGCATCACGTGCCGTGACGAAGATAATGTCGATGCCACTGGTTTGCGGATCCGCCTTGAGGCGGCGGCAAACCTCGTACCCATCGAGGCCCGGCATCTGGATGTCGAGGAGGATCAGATCCGGTTGGGGCCGGTGCGAAGCCTGCAGCATCACCAATGCCCTGTCGCCGGAGTTAGCGACCTGAACCCGGTAGTTGTCCTTGAGCAGATTGCCAAGCGCCTGGATGTTCGTGGGCTCATCATCGACCACCAGAACGCTCTGGTGTGGCGTATCGCTGCTCATGTTGCCCCTTCTTGGTTACCTGTCAGCAGCGAGTTGAGCCGCTGCAGCGCCTCATCGAGCTCGAACTGTTCCACGAGGGCCTCCAATGCATCGCAGTCGAGTCCCTGGCCGCGCAGGTAGGCCAGGGCCTCCTGGAACGTTTCCTCCTCGATGAGTTCGCTGGCCTCCAGTTTTTGCCGCAGGCACGTCACGGCCTCCGGCGACCCTTGCCGGGCTGGTTCCGGCTCGCTGTTGAGCCCGTTTAAGGCCTGACCGGCATCCTGCAAAGCCTGCTCAAGGGCTTCGATGCATTCCGCGGTGACCGCATGACCGGTTTTCAGGGCGTGATCGATTTGCTCCGCCTGCTGCTGCAGGTCCACGGCCCCGAGTGTTCCGGCCACGCCCTTGAGGGTGTGGGCGAGTCGGCTCGCCTGCGCGTTATCACCGGCGCGCAGATAGTCGATCAGCGCGGTGTAGTCCGTGGTCAGTTGGCCGCGGAACCTGCGCAGCTGCCGCAGGTAGAGGGTTTCATCGCCACCGAGCTGGCGAAGCCCGCGTTCGAGATCGAACCCGGGCGGTCCGGCTGGCAGAGTATGAGTTTCCCGGGCCGAAACATAATCTTCCGGGACCGCCGCCGCGGTGCGCTCGGCCCGCAGATGCTCGATCAGTGCGGCGTAGAGATCCGGGCTTTCGATCGGCTTGCCCAGGTGGCCATCGGCGCCGGCCTGCGCCGCGCGCTGACGATCCTCATCCATCACGGCCGCTGAGAGGGCGAGGATGGGGCGGTCGTAGCCTTCTTCGCGCAGTACCCGCATCGCCTCATAGCCGTCCATCACCGGCATCTGCAGGTCCATCAGCACCAGATCCGGCGGATTGGCGCGCACCGTCTCGACGGCCACGGTGCCATTCTCGGCGGTCTCCACAGTGGCTCCGGTCTTCTCCAGCAGTTCTGTGGCCACCTCCCGGTTGATCTCGTTGTCTTCAACGAGCAGCAGGCGGTGGCCGCGCAGGTCCGGTGCGTGGTGGGATGAGGGGGCATCGCGTCCCGGCTTTTCCCCCCGCTCAGCGCGGGCTAGCGCATCGTAGAGCGAAGAGGCGGTCAGGGGTTTGGCCAAAAAGTCAGTGACTTGGTCCTCGCCGATCTCGACCTCCTCCCGCGCGTAGGCGCTAACCATCAGAATCGGTGGCTGGGTCTGGCGAAGCTCGCCGGACTGGCGCCGGCGTTCGATCTCGGCACAGGTCTCAGTACCGGTCATGCCCCCAGGCATCATCCAGTCAAGCAGGATGAAATCAAAGGGTTCCCCGCGCTGCTCCGCCGCTACGATCCGCTCGATGGCTGCCTCGCCGCTAGCCGCCTCCTCGGTCGTGAACGCGCAGTGGTGGAGGAGTTCGCGCATGATCTCGCGGGCGCTGGGCTGATCGTCGACAATCAGTACGCGGTGACCGCGGGTATTCGGGCAGGTGATGGTCGCTTCGCGGTCCTCGCCCAGAGGCAGAGTGAGTGTAAAGGCAAACGTGCTGCCTTCCCCGGGGACGGAGTCGACCGTGAGTTCACCGCCCATGGCTTCAACCAGCCGCCGGCTGATCACCAGTCCAAGGCCGGTGCCGCCATAACGCCGGGTGGTGGAGGTGTCGGCCTGGCCGAAGGCCTGAAAGATCCGGGCGATTTGCGCCTCGCTCATGCCGATGCCCGTGTCACGTACGTAGAAGCGGAGCCTGGTGTGGCCGGCGAGCGCCGACTCGACACTCCGTATACCAAGCTCCACGGTGCCGCCTCGCTCGGTGAACTTCGTGGCGTTGCCGAGCAGGTTGCTGAGCACCTGGGCAAGGCGCAGGGAGTCGCCGACCAGGGTCTGTGGCAGGCTCGGCGGGATGTCGTAGAGCAGTTCCAGGCCGCCGGCGTGGGCCTTCTCGCCAAAGAGGGTCGCCATCTGCTCGATCACATCGCAGAGCTGAAACTCGTGGGTCTCCAGCTCCAGCTTGCCTGCCTCGATCTTGGAGAAGTCGAGGATGTCGTTGAGGATGCCGAGCAGCATCCTCGATGAGTGTTCGATCTTCCGCAGCTGATCGCGCTGCTTGGCGCTCAATTCGCTTTGCGCAAGGAGTTGGCTGAGACCGATGACCGCATTCATCGGCGTGCGGATCTCGTGGCTCATGTTGGCCAGGAACTCGCTCTTGGCCCGGTTCGCTTGCTCGGCTTCCTGCCGGGCTCGCACCAGGGCCTCCTGCTGCTGCCGGCGCTCGGTGATGTCGTCCTGGACACCGAAGTGGCCGGTGACGCGGCCATATTCATCGTGCAGGCAGGTATAGTCCCCAAGGATGATGATGGGCGTGCCATCCCCTTTCTGCTCATGCGTCACCGCATGGGCCCGGCCTTGATCGAAAATCTCCCGAAGCACGGCGCGACCGTGCTCAAGCTGTTCCTCGGGGAAAAAGTCCCGGTAGGTGCGGCCGATGAAATCCTCACGGTCAGCGCCATATTGATCGAGCATGGCCTGATTGATCTTGGTCATCCGCTGATGGGCCACGACATAGTCAAGCAGCGATTCTTTCTCCGCCTCTGAGGCCGCGTGCCAGTCGATCGGCTCATCGAGCATCATGAAGAAAAAGCCCATGATCGACTGATTGAAGAATTCCTCGAGCAGCGCCTTGCTCTCGTTCAACTCCTGCTCGGCCCGGACTCGGTCGGTGATATCGTGCACATACCCGTGCCAGAGGGTGCTGCCATCGGCCAGGCGCTCCGGTGTGGCGTGGCCCTCCAGCCAGGCCGTGCCTTTTAAGGGGTGCTGGATCCGGTAGCTGTAGCGCCAGGGTGTGAGGGTCTCGGCCGATTGCTCAATGCTCCGGTAAACCCCTTCCCGGTCGGCCTCCCAGACGACTTCGAAGAGGCGATCGGCGCACTCCATGGCCTCTTGAGGCGTGATGCCGTAGATCTTCTCAATGCCCTCGTTGGCGTAGACGAAAGCCGAGCTTCCGTCAGGCCAGAGGCGGTATTGATAGATAAATCCGGGCAGCTGTGCGGCGAGGTTGGCCAGTTGCTCCCGCGCCTGCTCGGACTCCTGTTGAGCCCGCTTGACCTCCGTGCGGTCCTCGTAGACAGCGACCACTTCGCCGGAAGAGAGCTGGAAGATCCGGTTCTCGCGCCAGCCGGTAATCCGTTCGTCCTGGTAGGAGGCCAGCGGCAGCTCTTCGGGCACGCCGGTGTCAGCCACCCGTTGCAGCGCCGCGAGCAGGCCCATCTCCTCGACACCCGGGAAGCATTCGGTGAGCCTCCCGCCGATGAGCTCATCGCGGGAGGTCTGTTCAATGCGCTCGGATGCCGGGTTGAGATCGAGGAACTCGAAATCCCGCCCCTCATCTACCGTACGGAACACGGCCACGCCACTGCCGGTCTGCTCGAAGATCCCGGCGAAGCGTTCCTTGGCCGCCTGCAGGGCTTGCTCGGCGCGGTGCTGTTCGGTGATATCGAGCACGAACCCGTCCAGGTGGGCCACATCGCCCTGGGCATTGCGCACGGCAACCCCACGCTCCTGGACCCAGCGTAGTGAGCCGTCCCGGTGCTGGAGGCGGTATTGCACCTCCCAGGGACGGTTTTCGCCCACTGCCTCGGCGATGGCCTCATCGACCCCGGCCAAATCATCCGGGTGAATGAGCTGGGCGTAGGAGACAGTGGCATTGTTGACCAGTTCGTCGCTGGCGTAGCCGGTCACCCGCTCGGCCGCCTGACTGACCAGAAGCATGGTCCAGTCATCGTCGTCGAGGCAGCGGAAGGTGATCCCCGGGACGTTATCCATCAACGAGGCGAGCTGGTTGTTGGCGTCCTCCAGCGCTTGTCGGGTCTGCTCGATGTCGGAGATATCCTGGATGATCGACCAGATGACCTCGCGCCCCTCCGGGGTGGTGGTCTTGAAGCCGTGGAGCAGGACCGGATAGCAGTGGCCGTCCTTGTGGATGTACTCCTTTTGGAACGGCCCGTAGCGTCCAGTGCGTTGCAGCGACTCGATCTGCTCGAGTTCCTGCGGTCGATACGCCTCCGGGGTCACGTCCCAGTAGCTCAGCGCCCGGAACTCCTCGCGGGTGTAGCCGGCGGGCTCGTTGATGGCGTCGTTGAAATCGAGGAACTCGCCGGTGTGGAAGTCGTTCATGGCGATACCAACCGGCGAGAGTTCGAAGAGCCCGCGGAACTTGGCCTCTGCCGCGGCGAGGTGGCGGAGGTTCTCTTCCTCCTCGGTTACATCCTGGTTGACGCCCACGACCCGCACCGGGGCGCCGGAGGCATCGCAGACCACCTGGGCAAGCCCGAGCAGGGTGCGGAATCGGCCGTCATCCGCGCGGCGGATGTCCATCCGGATATTGAATGGGGTGCGGGTGGCTACCGCCTCGTTCAGCGCAGCCACCGCGCTATCGCGGGACCCGGGTAACAGGGCCTCGGCCCAGTCCTCGAATGAATGACCGAAAGTGGCCGGGTCCACACCGTAGAGGCGGAACATGCCCTCATCCCACTCGAGCCGTCCACTGGTCAGGTCGTAGTCCCAGATGCCGATGCTGGCGGCCGAGGTCGCCAGGTGCAGGCGCTGCGAGAGCTCCTCCTGAGTCCGTTCCGCGTCTTTTTCGGCGGTGACATCATGCTCAACGCCGAGCAAGTGGGTGGGTGTGCCCTCGGCATCGCATTCCACACGGCCCGTTGAGCGCAGATACCGGATCGCCCCATCCGCACGCCGGATGCGGTAGGTCAGATCCCAGGCGGTGTGGCGGTCAAAGGCCCCGCGAAAAGACGCCTCCACCCGTGCCCGGTCCTCTGGGTGGACGTGCTCACGCCAGAGCGCCTCCGTCCACGGAACGGGACCAGTGGATGGATCTGTCCCCGGGTGCCCATACAGCGTAAGCAGTTGCTCGTCTGCCGTCACACGGCCTGACTCGAACTCCTGCCGCCAGAAGCCCGCCCCAAGACCTTCGCGCAGTAGACTGAGCTTGGTCTCCGCATCGGACGGCTTTTCTTCCGGCGCGCCTTGCTCGCCCAACCGTTCCACCTGGATCTCGACCCCGCCAAACTTTATTGATCAAGGCTACAGTACCCCATCCTACTCAATGACCACAAAAATTATCCTCCTTCCGCTGAGCGAGGGCTGTCAGGCTGATTGGGGGTTATCCGGAGTTTCGGGCTCCTGCTGGCAGGCTGGTGTCGGATGCCCCCGTATGGCCGTAAGCACGCGCTCTTCCAGGTTGGCCAGCGCGCCGGGGCGCAGGTGTGCCCCTCTTTTTTGAACAGGGTGCTCGAGCTCGGCCCGGATCTGCCCCGGCGTGTCTCCGATCACCAGGATGCGGTGGCAAAGCTGGACGATTTCCCGTACGTCGTGGCTGACGAAGACCGCAGCTACGCCCGAGTCCACCACCCGCTCGCGAACCAGCTCGAGCAGTTCGGCTCGGTTGATGTAGTCCAAGCTGGCAAAAGGCTCGTCCATCAGCAGCAAGTCCGGATGAGCAGCCAGCGCACGGGCAATCCCCACCCGCTGGCGCATGCCGCCGGAGAGCTGCGCTGGGTATTGGCGGGCCGCCGCTTCCAGACCGACGCCGCGCAGCGCCTCCAGTGCGCGAGGCTTCTCCGTCCGGGGCAGCACCAGCTCGATATTGCCCTGTGCGGTTAGCCAAGGGAGGAGATGGGGTTCCTGGAAGACCATGCCCAGTCGACCGTAATGGCGCCGGATGGTGCCGGTGTCGGGTGTTTCGCGTCCGGCGATCAGGCGCAGCAGGGTGGATTTGCCGCAGCCACTGGCGCCGGTGACCCCGACGACCTCGCCGGGGGTCACGGCGAGGTCGACTGCCGATAGGCCCCCGCCGCCGGAGAAGATGCGGCTTGTGCCTTCCAGGGCGACGACGGGACCGCCGTGCCGGGTTGCCAGGGCTGGATCCGTGGGCCCTAGGTCGGTCTGGTTACGCATGTTGGAGCCTTCGTTCGATGAGTTGCCGGCCGGGATGAATCAGCAGGTACTCCAGCGCCAGTCCGAGGATGACGATCCACAGGACGTGGGCATAGACCGTCGTCACGGCGCCGTAGAGGTAGCTCCCCCAGAGCGATTGCCCCAGCCCCGCATCGCTTGCGAATGCCTCGGCCATGATCACTGCGCGCCAGCTGACCGATAGCGCCCCGGAGGCCGCGCCGGCCAGGGTCAGCGCCAGGTGGGGGAGCAGGATGCGGGTCAGGCGGGTGTACCAGTCGAGCTGGTACACATGGGCCATGTCCATGATGCCCCGGTCGATTTGCGCAATGCCGTGGCTGGTGGCCATGTAGATCAGAGGCAGCGCCATGCTTACGCCCACCAGCACCGGAGGGCCGGCGCCGATGCCGAGCCAGAGGACCGCAAGGACCAACCAGGCGATATGCGGGGCCGCCTCGATCAGGACGATGACCGGGTGCAGCGCCCGCTGCAGGGTTGGCCATCGTGCCGCCCACAGTCCGATGGTCACGCCGCCGAGCACTGAGAACAGGAAGCTGAGCACGACGTTGCGCAGCGTCACCGCGGTGCTCGCCCAGTGCTCGGTGGATTGAAGGAAGCCTCCGAGTTCAACGGCGACGGTTTGCGGATCCGGCAGGATGGAGTCCGGCACTTGCTCAGCGGTGACCAGCCACAGCGCTGCAACGCCGAGGAGTCCAGCCCAGGGTGGCCAGCTGGTCCAGAGGCGGCGCTGGTTCATCAGTCCTCCGTGCGAGAAGTCCGAATGGGGCGGGCGGGGGGCGGTGCGCGGCAGGGGGCGCGGGATCGGTCAGAGGCCGGCCGGTGGCTGCGTGTCGAAGACCTCGCGCAGGTAGTCATCCACGGCCTGACGCGTGTCCTCATCACCCTCCGGATTCCACACCACCCGCTCGCTACGGAGCATGCGCAGTAGCGCCGCCTCGGGGATCGGCATTTCGAAGAAGGTGTCGAATCGCTCGGCGGTGATGCGGGCGGCTTGCTCGTGGTTCTCGGGGGCGGCCAGCCAGTCGGTGACGGTCTCGATCCCCTGCATCAGGGCTTGTCGCTGCTCGTCGTCGACTTGGTCCCGCACGGCCCAGATGGCCCCCAGCGGGATCCGCACGTCGAGCTGTTGCTCAAGGGCCTGGGCCGGGTCCAGCTCAATGGCCCATTGCTGCTCCCAGTCGTCGGCCGCCTGCTGGTGGAGGATCAGGCTGATCAGCGGCTCCGGCGCGGCGACGCCCTCAGGGGCGCGCCGGGGGTTCCGAGCCTGGGCCAGTAATGCCATGCCGGCGCCGCTACTGGCGAAATCCGGCGTGATGCCGTGTTCGGTAAGGGCTCGCTCTGTGACCACATGGGGTGGGGTCGAAAGCCCGGGCGCGACTAATACCTGGTTGCCATCTGTCGCTTTCGCTCCGGCGCCGTCCTCAGGGGTGAGCAGATAGATGCCCTGCCAGACCCAGGGGGCGACTAGCTCGAGTTGATCGAGTCCACCCTCCACGAATCGCACGCCCCCCACAAGGTTGAAGAAGGCGAAATCGGTGCGGCCGTCCTGCACCATGGCGCGCATGGCCGATGGATCGCCCGCGGGGTTCGGTACCAGCTCGAGTTCGGCGTCGGGGAGGAACTCGTCCTGTCGCTGCTCGAGGATGAATACCGGCACCGCATTGGGATCGGGGGGCAGCGCGACGCGTATCTCCGTCGGCCCGGAGGCGTCGGCGGCAGTCAGAGGGATCCCGACCAGTCCAGCGAGGGCGAGGGCGAGGGCGAGGCGCTTCATGGGGGTTATCTATATAATGTTGGATTGAATGATTCATGATAACGATTCGCATTCGGTGGTCAAGCTCATGGTATGCGCGTCCCGATTGGCGCCCCGGCATGCGTTCCGGGGCGCCAATCGGGCGATCTGCAAGGGCGTGCCCCCCGAGCGTTAGCCCGAGGTACCCTTTGACCCCGCCTCGTCCTTGGCCTCGGTCTCGCCGGCCTGGTT
>NZ_JAJNRE010000038.1:0-14520 GCF_022228025.1 Halorhodospira sp. 9622
TTTGCCCCGGATAGCAGCCACTCACCATCCGGGGCAATAGCCACCGAACGCACACTGCTCCCATGCCCCTCGAAGGTATGCAGCTTCGTGCCAAGCCTAGGCTGCTGCAGCACCCTCTCAGCCGTCTCCTGGTGGGCACAGACCGGCCGCCCATCGCAATCCGAGAGATAGGCCTCATAGGCGGAGCGCGTATCAACTTCCTCTGCCTCTGCCCAGGACGCCCGGTCCGCCTCCGCCTGGTAATACCAATACGCCCCAAGTGCCGTCGCCGCGCCCCCCGTAACCAAAACCGCGGCCACTGCTGGCCACCGACGGCGCTCCTTGTTACCCCGGCCGCCCGGGGCACTCTCACCCATCAGCTGCCGCCACTCCTGAGCAGTCTGCACACGGTCCACGGCGCGCACTTGAAGCGCGGCATCCATGGCCTTCAGCAACGATCGAGGATAACCTTGTCCCGCCTCAACCGCCGGCACGAGTTCGTCGTGCTCCATCCGGCTGCTCGCCTCCGGCGGACGCTCGCCGGTCACACCGTGATAGAGCGTCGCCGCCAGGCCGTAGAGGTCTGTCCAAGGGCCCTGATTGCCGTTCGTCGAGTACTGCTCAAACGCGGCGTAGTGCGGGGACACCACCGAAGTCATCGAGCGACTGCGACCACCCACCGCCTGGCGCGCCGAACCGAAGTCCAGCAACACCGGCGTGCCATCCTCCCGGATGAAGATATTCGCCGGCTTAATGTCTCGGTGGATGACATCCTGCCTGTGGAGCTGCTCCAGGGCGCCAAGCAGGGCCTCTGCCAACGCTTGGGCCTGAGCCGGCGCCAGGCACCCGTCACGCTTGAGCACCCGGTCCAGCGGCGCGCCATCGCAGTACTCCATCACTAGATAGGCCGTGTCATTAGCCCGGAAAAACTGCAGCACCCGCACAATCGACGGGTGGTCAAACTTCGCCAGGGTCCGCGCCTCATCAAGAAAACGCTCCAACCCCCACTCGAACATCTCTGCATCTTGGCCGCTGATAGGGCGCACTGTGGAGCCCGAATCCCGATACGCATGCTCGCGCGGCAGGTACTCCTTGATAGCCACCCGCCGCTCCAGCCGAGTGTCCCAGGCACGATAAGTGATGCCAAACCCACCGTTGCCCAGCTCCGCCTCAATACGGTAATTCTCCAGCTGATAACCGCCCGGCAGGGCCATGTGGTGGGCATATATTTCGCTCATCGCACCTTCCTATTCTGCTTGGACCTACGGCTACTACCTAGCCAGGGCGAGCTGACCTTCACAACCCGCTAATTCTTTCCCCGCCAACCCCAGTCTGCCCGCCAGAGGGTCGGTGTTTCACACCATTGACTGCGGTCAACGGACCTTCGTCACCCCCCTTGAAAATCCTCGAGATGCTTGTCCTGTATTTCCTGTAGCTCCCCTGTGCTGCGCATTTCTTTGATCGCCTCATCAAATGCCTCGAGCAGCTCCCTCGACTCACCGTCCTCTCTAGACACCATCAGATGAAGTCCCATCTGCGCGATGGCGCCCTCGACCTCTCGAACGTCATCATCTCCAACGTCCGGCGCACGATCCACCGCAGCCTCTGCGGTGAACCGATTCATAGTTACCAGATCTGCTTCGCCTTCCACCAAGCGCTGAAAACACGCCTCTTCGTCGGAAGCCTCCACAATCTGGATGAGCCCCCTATCCAGCGCCTCCTGAAGATCCTGCCGATAGTAGCCTTCCGGCTTACACGCGACATAGTCTTCCAGATCCATAATCCCTCGATATTCCTCTAACGGATCACCATCACGCACATAGATCTGAACAGCCATCCCATACAACATATCAGAAAACGCATAATCACTGCGCCTGTCCTCTGTACGCACATAGGGAAACGTTGCATCGTATTCCCCGTCCAAGACTGCCTGAGCACCCTCCACCCACGATTTGAACGCTATCTCGACCGGACGCTCCAAGTGATCCTCGAACGCCCGCGTCACGATATCTGTGACCATCCCCTGACTCGGAAGCTCTTCATCGCTGAAGGGGTAGTAATTGTTCCCCGATACGAGGTGCACAGGCTCTCCGTGAGCACTCCTCTCATAGGGTCGATTGACCATCACTTCGCGCAAATCGGGAAACGTCACGGCGAAATCTTCACGCAGTTCCCTATTTGTTTCGCTGATGAGCGCAGACGCCCCCTCGAGCGACTCGTTGAAATCTTCTAATAGTTCTTGGCCACTAGCGTGGTCCTTGGAAACCATAATCCCCATTTGGACCGTTCCCATGGGCTCCTCAAGCATGTCTATCGCATCGGTGCCCAAGTGCTCGTTATCCTGTATAGTGGCCCACCCGGTGAACCGATTCAAAACAACCACATCGGCCCTTTCATCCAGAAGCCGATCAAAACAATCGAGCGGCGATCTCCCGAGGATTATTCCAACATGGCCGGCAGCTACGAGATGATCGATGTCGCTGGTAAAATAATCGTGGGGCTTGCACACGATCCGCCCGGCAAGATCCTCTGAATCGAACCGCGAGGGAATTTGATCATCGGAGCGAACGAACGCCCTTGTCGTCACATCAATGAAGCCGTCCGAGAAATCATAAATATGCTCTCGGTCATCCGTTCTAGCGTAAGGAACTCCTACGTCAAAATCTTTGTCCTTTACAGCCTGCTCGACTTCTTCCCATGTATCAAGAACCGTGAGCGTAACATCATATCCTGCACGCTCAAATAGTGATTCCGCCAACATCGGCCCGGCCCCATGCCCCTTCAGGCGAGAGTCCGAATAAGGCACGTAATCATCACTCGTTGCGATGCTAACCTCGCGGTCCTCAGCAAGCGCCGTATCCGGCTCACGAGGTATTCTAATTCTCTGACCAGAGAACAGGTGATCGGGGCTGTTCATTTGATCCCGATTTTCTTCAAAGATTGCCCCATACAACGACGCATCGCCGTAAAAATGTAATGCGATCGCTGACAGTGTATCACCATGCTCAACTCGGTAGGAAGTCGCATCATCAGCAATGGAAGTAGCGCTCGAGGCCAAAAAGAACACCAATACAGCGACCCCTGCTGCGGGTCTTATCCGACCTAGCCCCAAAAACCTAGAACACATATCCATCTCTCCTAGCGCATGCCGTATTCAATATTTATTTGCGACATCTTCTTATTGTCGCCCAACGCTCAGCGGCGTGCGCCGGATTACTCGAGATCCTCTGCACGCTCGATGATCATCAAACCAACTTCACCGCGATTAATGATCATTCCAAAGACACCGAATGAGACCCATTCCCACTCCCCGTCGTCGTCCTCTATATACAGCACCGACGCGACCACCCAGTCCTCATACTTGAACTCGACGGTTGGCCGCAGAACCCTCCAGCCACCGGCTGCAAGCCGTTCCGGCGGCCGGAGTCCGACTTCCTCTTCCACCCCCCGCTCCAAAAGCCGGGGCATGACTTCATCCATACGCTCCATGTGGACCGATTTGTTAGGGACGGTTACCACCGCGATAGAACCCACAACAAGCAGAAAGACGCCATAGCCGATAAGCGCGCCGGTGACGCGAAAAAGAACGGCAACGCCTGCCACTGCCAGATAGCCTAATGCGCCCAAACCCTCGATCCCACGCGCTGCCCACTTTCTGTAGCCCTGGGTCGAGGAGGCCACAGGGCGCGACGCTTTTCCCTTCGATTCTGGTGGCGGATGAGGGTCTGGATCGCGGTCGGCCTTCTCTTCAGGCGTCGGAGCCCCTTGTGATCTGCTCAGATCTCGTTCCACCTTTCGGGCTTTATTGACCAGATCCTCGAAACGCGCCTCGTACGCCCCGAACGACAAACGATCACCCGCCTTGACACGGGCCCGCTTGACCGCGTCCCATCGTCCTGCACGCCAAACATAGGTGCCGTTGGTGCTGCCGCAGTCCACCAGAACCCACTCTTCGCGCCCCGACGAGGGCGGAAGTAACACAGCATGGGAACCGCTAACCGTGTTGTCATCCGCTCCTATGGGTATATCGGCGGATGGATGGCGCCCGATAGTCCAGCCGTCCTGATCCGCCACCTCCTCCATCGCACGGTCCTCGGCAACAGACCTCTGGGACGATCGCCTTTGGCCAACCTCCGGCTGATCACGCTCGCCCGTATTGGGCAGCGGCCCTTGCTGTAGAAGAAAACGCCCCGACACCTCGTGGCTGCCCAACAGGATACGGTCTTGGGGATCAATGTTTCGTCCATTTGCCGCCACCCACCCGGCTTCGGGATCGTAAACGTATGTCCCGTTCGCGCTTTGCAGGTCCGCAAGGTACCACGCACCTTTGCCCCGGCGAAGTTCCGCGTGCCGACGGCTAACGGTCTCCTGGCCATCGTCTATAACAATATCCGCATGCGGGTCGCGGCCGATTATATATACTGTTTTCATTTAGACTCCCCTTCACGTCGCCCCCTGGGGTGCGGACACAACCCGTCTGGGCGCCAGCTCCTTGATCTTCGGCCCGGGAAGCCGTGAATGCCTCTTCGATGAGCCTTGGCATGCGGGGTCCCCGTGACGGTGGCGCCGTAGAGCCCCGGCATGGCGGAGTCTGATTGCTCCCACCGTGGGTGGTCACTGTAGCGGTCCGGAGGTGAGGCAGCGGCAGTGATGAAGGTCGAGGGTCCGTGGGGCGCTGGCCATCCGACACCTAAGGCACGTCGCCCTGAAGGCCCGGGTGGAGGGGGGGGTCTGGGGCAGATGTCGAGGATCCAGGGACCCCAGACCCCGTCCAGACGACTTGTGGGGAGTCGCCAGCGTCGCCCCGGGGCATCGCCTAATACATTGAGCCGCCAACGCCACTGCCTGGTTGTACTGCCCACGATCCCAAGCTCCAGCCTCGTCACCTGCCCTCAAGGAGTTGACGACCTGAAACCTCTACCCCGCCCAGGCGCACGCGGGTATCTCTGGATAACTCGCACCGCAAAACATTGCGCCAGTTATTACCATCGAAAACGAACAGACCATTCGTGCTATTGCGGTCGATCAACTTGACACTGCCGTCTTCATCAACGCGAAGCTCAGCATGTATACCGCTCACCGTATCATCGAAGACATCCAGCTTGAGGTCCGCCTCCTCGGAACGACCGACCGTAAAACGCTGAGATCCGATCTGGCCAGACCGCTTTCCATCTAGTGGACCCGCACCGCCAAACACCCCCCCTGATTGCTCTCCCAGCGGGTCAGGACCAAAACGATTTTCCCCCTTCGTTCCGGGCAGCGCGGCGACAACAAGCCACGCCGCAGAAATACTCAACGACAGAACAGGGACCGCGTCACTACCCGGGAACAAGTAAAAGCCAACCTGATCAACAACCACCGGGGTCGCAATGAACAGGATAATCCAGAATCCAGATAAGTTTAAGTCATGCAATCTCCGCACACAAACTGCGAGATGGGGAATCAGGATAAAAAGAGTAAACGGTATCAGGAGAACCCACAAAACCGCTTCGCCGGTCCTGACATCGCCGGAAGCGCTCACAAAAGCTGACAAAAAACCAATGCCAACAAAAACAAGCGTATTTACAAGAAAAAATACCCAGTACTCTTTCCGGCGTGCCCTACCACGGAACACAGCATATTTGCGGAGCGCCTCAACGTACCAATGCATGTCGCACCCTATTAGATTTTAGTTAGTTCCAACTCAGCTCCGCCGAGTTTGATATAGCAACCACTCCCGATATAGTAACGGAATCCCGGCTCAAGCCGCTCCCCGGACACCAAGGTGCCATTGGTTGACGAAAGATCCTCGATACACAATACGTCCTCTTCTAGGACAAGCGCCGCGTGCTGCTTTGAAACCGTCTTACAATCGACAACCAGGTCACAATAATCCTCATCGCGCCCGAGGATTAAGCCATTCGGGCTGCATTGGAAATCGCTGAGCGCGAAGGTCACTCGAACGACGTTGCCATCATACGAAAACCCCGAAAGCAACCAATTAATCAATGGGGGTGCCCTTCATTCGACTGGTGCGCAGACTCCACCGCGACCCGGACACTCCCCAAGCTGATTTCGTCCCCTTGTTGGATCGGATGCCACTCGAAGGGCTCTAGCCTTTTATTGTTCACGCGTGTGCCGTTCGTCGATCTCAAATCACGAATCTCGTAAACACCGCTGCGTTGGCGCAGGGCACAGTGTCGCCGGGAGACGCTATCCGATTCTAATCGAATATCACTGACCGCCGGGTCCCGCCCGATCGTACAACCGTCCGTCTGCGATAGCTTGGACTGGGATAGAGGCAAATTCCCCGCTCGCTTGCCTTCCCGCCAGCGTAAGGTCACCCTCTTCGGGGCTTTAGCTTCTTTAGCTTCTTTAGCTTCTTTAGCTTCTTTTCTTTTCCTTGACCGAGCGTTACGGTCTCTACGCTCGTGCCACTGAGTATAGGTCTCTCGCACAACCTCCTGGATAATCCGTGGCCGCCGAAGTGCCATCACCAGAGCAAACGCTGCCAGTCCGACGGAGCCCACGAAAGCCGCATATAAAAAAGGCGAGGCCCCGCTCTGTGCCGGATCACAGGCACTGCGCGTTGACTGATAGGGAATATCAAGCTGGTCCAGATGAGGGACCAATTCTGAAACATGCGAGGCGTACCCCGGGCCCTGCGCCAAGCGCATAACCTCCTCGCCTGAGCCGCCAAAAGGTGCCTCAACCGGTAAATGGAGTTGGTGGCGTTGCGTATTCACACCCGCAACTTGACCGCATTCGTTGACCAACGGTCCACCACTGTTTCCGCCATGGATATCTGCGTCATGAGCCAAGACGAGCAATTGCTCGGAACCCGAAGCCTGCTGCCCAACAGCCCATGAATGTTGTCCGACGTAACTGATCGCCCCAGTGGTTTGCACTGGGTGGAGAACCTCGCCACGTGTATCTTCTACGATCCCAGGGTAGCCCACGGCGTGGACGGTGCTACCGACTGCGGGCTCCTTTTCGTTCAATGGCAACCCGGCGAGTTCGAGCCCATCGACTTCCAGCACCGCAAGATCCAGTTCCTCCGACTGCCACGCCACCGTGGCCGGTGCCGCCTCCTCGAAGCGTTCACCGGGCTCCCGAATCGCTATGCCCAAGTGCTCAGCGGGGGCGACCACGTGCCAGTTGGTTACCACATATCCAGGCGCAATAACAAACCCACTACCCGCCCCCTCTTCAACATCAGTGGCCACGATCTGAACGACCTGCTGTCGGGTTTCCTCTGCCCCTTTCGTGGCACCGACAAAGCTCGTCAGAAATAGCAGTACGAAAATGGCCCTGGGACTCTTGACTGTCATCTTCCGGATCCTGTTCCGCGGAGGCGATAGGGCACTGGCTATCACTCGCTAACCCGTTCGTCCTCGCGGACGATCATCACTGGGAGCTCGCGTGCCCCTTCATGCCATTTCATCAGACCGTCTTCGAAATCAACGACTTCGTACCGATCCGCGCTTGCCTCCCACGGCGTCCTGGTCCAGAACACGGACAACGGCACCTCGACAAACGCCTCTGGCTCACGCAAGCCGCCATCCTTTTCGACAAGCGTCAGCAATTCCCAGCTTTCCGGTAGACGCCAGTCGTCGTGACCGGCGTACCCGCCATCACGATTTATCAGATCCACGCCAGCTTGCACGGTATGGTCGTTTCCCGTGGAAACCCAAGGGAAGCGCTCGAAAACACCGGCACACCCTTTGTCTGCATACCACTCCATACCAAGCGGACACTGCCGCCACATCAACCCAGTGCGAGCATCCGTCACCGTCCCATCTTCGTTGAGGACGAAGGAACCGGCCATCTCGGCGTCCTCGAGTTCCCGACGCGATTGCTCGAGCACCTGTTCAGCCTCGTCCCGCGCAGCACGCGCTTGTTCAAGGGCAACTCCCGCGTCACCAGCGAGGGTCCTAACCTCGGACAGTTCCTGGCGCAGCTCTTCCCGGTCTGCCTCCAGCATCTGCCGCTGTTCACGCTCCGCCAGCCACAACCAGGCACCGGCAGCCAAAACCGCCACCAAGGTTACGCCTGCCACACCTTGAAGCACCCGCCGACGTCGCCGCACCCTGGCTTGTTCTGCTTGCTCTCGGGCCTGTTCCGCGGCGAGCTGACGTCGTTTCTGATCGAGGGCTCGTTTGAGCTCGATGAACTCCAGTCGCTGCTCGCCAAGAAGCACGGCCTGACCAGGCTCCACCCGAATCGAGCCGTCCGCAGCCACCACCGCACCATCGACCCCAGTCGTGCCATTGACACTGCCCTGATCGCGTACAACCACACAATTCAACGCCGGCTCCCAGGTCGCAACCGCATGGAGCCGGCTGACATCATCGTTTTCAGCCGGAAAAACGACGTCGGGCTCCTGCCCTTCGTCGCTTTTACGGCCGATAGTAATCTGCACGGACGCTTCCATGACGTTCGCTCTTCTACTCGTTATCCTGCCAGTCAAAATCCGGCCCACAGAGCGCAACAAAACGCAGAACCGTATCACCGAGCGCGATCTGTTCTCCTCCAGCTAACTCCACGGGCTGGAGAACGGGACTATCATTCACGTACGTCAGATTTTTGGCATCTCCATGCTGGACATAAAAGCGACGCCCACGCGGATCATACGTTACGACCGCGTGATTATGACGAGATATTTCATGATCCCCGAAATCCACGGACACCCGCTCGTCCTTCGCCCGGCCAATCGAGTTCATGCCATAGCCCAGCTCCCGCGCCGTACCCCGACCAGGACCCCTCTCAACGACCAGCCAACCCACTACGGGATCATCGTGCAGCGCGTTCGGATCACCCGCAGCCGTCTGGTCATTAGGCGATTGACCATCCGCGCCGTGACCAGCAGCGTCCTTCTTTTTCGGTCTATGCAAACGCGTCTTATCGTCCGTTCCGGAATCCACCGTGGGCTGGGGGTCACGGGTCTGGTCTCCCCCACCACCTCTGTTTATCTTCTCGGTGGGCGGGACCACGCCCTCGCCTCCAATGCGCGTCGCATCTTTACCAAGATCTTCAGTCTTTTTGATCTCATTCGGATCCATCCTACGAGTCCTGTCACTCATGGTCGCTCTCCTCTTCTTACCGCTCGTAAAGTCTATTAATCAAATTATCGAGACAATACCCGCCAACTTGGTTCAGAACATTTTCTTCTTTGCCCTGCACTAAATATAATACGAACACTATCACCCCCGACATCAGCAGGCCTAACAAGGTGGTGTGGAATGCCACCGCCAGCTGAGAAGAAAGATCAGGCAATAAATCACCGTGGTCCTCACCGTAGTCGGCTGCGAAGGCCAAGGCCCGGGAAATCCCAATGATGGTTCCAATAAAACCCAGCGTAGGCAACAACCAAGAGATATAACGCAACATCTGATAACGCAGCTCAAGCTCATGCATGAAAAGCTCGAGACTGGAATTCAGAAGGACACTGGCCTGATCAACGGATCGGGATGATTGGAACTGCAAAACCACCCGCTGTATTAAGCGCGGCAAGAAATATCCGCGTTCTAATCCCTTGTGTTTGCGCAGGTTCTTATACAACCCTCCCAGGTCATCAACCACCAGGACCGTTTCCTCGTCCTCCGGCAAGTAATGCTGGTCAAGCTCAGCCCGGGATTCCCACATCCGCCACAGCGCAAACGCCAACTCTCCCAGACCGACGAAGAAAATCAACCACATGAGGTTCTGGATGGATAACGGATAGAAGCTACCCTGGCGGTCCAAGAGAAACTCCGCCCAATACCCGTCCGCCGGCAGCAGGAAGTGCAGTAACACCACCCAGACCAATCCGGCTCCGGCGCTGATAATCGCGACCATCAGCCTTTTTTGTTCCAAATCGTGCCCCCGCATACCCACGCCGACCCCCTAAACTTACACGTAGTAAATTTCACCGGTTTCCGGGTTCCGCATAGGACGCCCCCGAGGCCTTAGCTCCGGTGCGGACGGGTTCGGCGCTGGACGAGCAGCAACCTGAGACAGCAATTCGCTCATGCAAACCCCATAATCCCCGAAGATGACCCAGTCATCGGGTTCTATATAGCTTTGTGTCAGGGCTTCCCAACCATCGGGCATCCGCATCCAAGTTCCATTGCTGCTGTTTCGGTCCACAAGGAACAGTCGGTGATCGTTCGTTACCACCAGCTCCGCATGGATCCGGCTCGCGGACGTTGCCCTTTCGGGGAGCACGATATTCGCATCCGGACTGCGACCAATGGTGTAGGTTCCCGCCTTGATATTCATTGCTACTTCCCGATAGCTTGCCCTTTATGAATCAATTATGCTTCCCCGGCCCTCTTTGGAAGCAAGTGCACTGACCCGTCGCTTCTAACCCTTTTATTTCGATGGGCAATAACTGATCCGGGGCGGCGGGACATTCATCTCTGAGGAGACTCTCCTGGCGGACTTGATGGACGGACACCTCACCGTCCTGGTGAACCTTGACCGCCGCCATTGCCCTTGTCGCTGCGGTAACTGAGGAGCCTATCTCCACATCGGGCAGCGCATCACGCCCATCTCTATGCGCAACGACACCTTCTACGGTTAGGTCCGCAGACCGGTCGAAACGGTGACGGGCGATACAGGCGGTGTAAACCCCTGGATCTGCGCGCGCCGCGGACCAGATTTCCCCGCCCGGTGTATGTAGCGTATCGACGAGCAATTTTCCGGGTACACCAGGATGCGTTCGTTGGTCATGCTTAAATACATTTCCGCTTGGATCAACCAAGTAGAGATCGATATCATCCTCTGATTCGATGCCGTCGCCCCATTCCCAGGTGATAGCCACCTGCAGGTGGGTCTCCTTCAGCTCCTCCTCCGCGGCCTCAGCACGCTCGCGCTCCTGTTCCGTTTCCTCCTCCGCGGCCTCAGCACGCTCGCGCTGCTGTTCCGTTTCCTGCTCGGCTGCCTCGGCTCGTCTTTCCTGGCGCTCGGCTTCAGCGGCTTGTGCCTCCGCCTCGGCAAGCGCTTCATCGCGCAGCTCAAGCGCCCTGCTGTTTTTCATATAATACGGGAAAAGAACCACAGCGATGAGCATGAAGACGCCCATGGCTGAGGCGAAGATATCGAGGGTAGAGACGCCAAAGATGCTTATTTCACGGCTCTTGCGACGCATGAGTTAGCGGTCCCGAAAAAGCTGAAGGAACGCACCCCACCAACCCCCTTGGTTCGTATCCCCTTCATTCACCGAGTCGCCGTTCGGGCCAGCCGTGTCCTGCCGTTCATCATCACCTGGATTTGCCCCGTCGGCGTTCTCCATCTCCTCACGCCGGTCGTCATTACGCTCATCTTGCTTGTCCACCTCGGTTTTAGCCGCTTCCTCCGGGTCGTCCCCCTCATCCCGGGACCGCTCCGACTCCGGGGTATCGGCCTCGTCCGCCGGCAGTTCATCCGACTTGCCGTCTCCCTCCTCGGTGTCATCGGCATCATCCCGGGTCCGCTCCGTTTCCGGGACATCAGCTTCGTCCGGAACCTGTTCATCTCTCTTATCTTCTTCTTCCGGATCATGGGGCTCGTCCGGAGCCCGCTCCGCCTCTTGATCATCAGCCGGGTCTAACGCGTCCTCATCCGCCCCATCCCCCATTTGCTCTTGCGCAGCTTCTTGCGGATCAGGTTGCTCTGGTCCCAACAGCAGGTAGCCGCCCAACACTGCCGCTAGAGAAAGGGAGCCGATCGCCGCGGCCACCCAACCGGCTTGCCAGGTCCGGGGAGAACTTGGCTGCCCCCCTCCTAACCGCAGCACCGCCAACGACACATTGTCCGCACTGGCCCCACCGCGCCGGACCGCCTCCGCCACTGCCGAGTGGGCTGCTGATTTCACGTCCGGCTCTTCCACCAGCGCCGCCAACTCCTCGTCTGTCAGCGGCCCCCACAGACCGTCGGAGCAAAGCACAAAGCCGTCGCCCGGTAATATCTCGGTTCCCCCATATTGAATCTTGAGATTCTCATCACCGCCGATACTCCGCAATACCCGATTCTGATCCGGATGGTTCTCGGCTTCCTCGGGGGTAATCTCCCCGGCGTCTAGCATAACCTGCACCAGCGAGTCGTCCCGCGTCCGATGCAGACAACTCCCGGACCGAAAATGGTACAGCCGACTGTCTCCTACATGCGCCCACCAGGCGTTTCCTTCGCGCACCACCAGCACCACCACGGTCGAGCGCGGCTCGAGCCCCCGCTCACGGCCGCGACGATTGATCTCGTCGTGGCCCCGCTGGATCAGCTCGTCCAGAAACGCGCCCGGATCCCGCGGCGCTTCGTCACAGGCCAGCCATAAGCCGCCGGCCACTTCGGTCAACGTCTCGGACGCCAAGCTGCCACCACGGTGGCCCCCCATGCCGTCGGCCACTATCAACAGAAAGCCCTTTCCGTCCGAAGACTCAAACACTTGCACAGCGTCCTGCTGTTCATCGCGCCCACCCACGTGCAACTCGCAAGCCCACTGCGCTTCTCGAAGAGCCTGTTGGACGGCCTGGGTCGGTTGGGACATTTTCTGCTCTCCGTGGTTATGCTGGTGGTCCGTTTAGCGGCCTTCCATCCCGGGGTATGCACGACGGGCAGGCGGATCGGTTGGCGCGGCCCCCAAATTCCTTTTTAATCAGAATGATTGGAAATATGACCAGTGGGCACGGCGCTGCAACAAGGGTCAAACGCTACCGCTGTCTAAAGCGACGTTCAACAGCGCGGATTAAAATCGGGAAAAGCCCCGGGCGCCTGTGACCACCCCCGGGCTCAAGCCCCCATTCCGGCTTGGGCAGTCATGATCCGCCCGTTGATGGTCATCACCGCCAGGTTGTCCTGGCCGGGCTCGTCACAGGCCAATACCTCCGCCGACAGCCGCTCGGCCAGATCACCCGCACAGGCACCTGGGTATCGCTGCAACACGCTTTGGATATCGTGTTCGCGCAAGGTAAGCAGGCCGTCGCTGGCCAGCACGACGACATCGTCCGCCTGCAACGGCACGGGCCGAGTGCTGGCATCCACCATCTCGATGGGCTCGCCGCCGACCACCGAGCGCAGTGCATTACGCTCCGGATGGCGGGCGGCGTCCTGCGGGCTCAGCCGCCCCAAGCGCACCTCATCATCAATCAGCGGCTGCATGGAATGGTCGGCGTTGAGCCGCTGGAGGTACCGGCTACGGTAGAGATAGAGGGGTGAGTCTCCCACACTGACCCAATCCAGCCCCGCCGGCGTAACGCAGACTCCCACCAGCGTCGTCCCCATACCATCCAGATCGGGTCGCTCGTCGACGATGCGCGCCAAGGCCTGATTCGCAGCTTCCAAGGCGCTGGTCAGCCGGTGCTGAACGGGTTGCCCGGCGCCAGCCTGTCGAAATGCGTGAATGAACGCCTCCACCGCGCTGCGGCTGGCCAGTGCCCCTCCTTCCGCGCCGCCCATACCGTCGCCGAGCACAGCCAACAGCAAGGAGGTCCCCTCACCGTCCGGACAGGCAAAGGCGTAATAATCTTCCTGGGCCTGCCGACGCCCGACGTCCTCGCGTCCAGCGTAATCAGTCTCCGGTTCCAACTCGCCTCCCCTCCGTCACGATCCAGCCACTCGCCGCCATTCCGGGACCGACTGCACACGGTCCACGGCGCTCACCGTCAGGCCAGCCTCCACCGCACGAGCCAGCCCCGGCGGACAATCACCCGCCGCTCTCGCCAACGGCACCAGCTCCAAGCCATCCATGCGTTGCGGTGCATCCGGCGGCTTTTCACCACTCAGGCAGTGGTACAGCGTGGCCGCCAGACCGTACAAATCCGTCCATGGTCCCTGCTTGCTCGTCGCCGAGTATTGCTCAAGGGGCGCATAGTGAGGCGTGATAAAAGAGGTCAGATTCTGGCTGCGCCGCCCCAGCGCCTGCCGTGCGGAGCCGAAATCGAGCAACAGCGGTGAGCCATCATCCCGGATCAGAATGTTGCCCGGCTTGACGTCGCGATGGATCACGCCCATCAGATGCATCGTGTCCAGGGCATCCAGCAACCGCTCGGCCAGGTACGCGACGTGCTCACCCGCCAGACGTTTTTCCCGCGCCAGCATCCGGTCCAAGACGTGACCATCGCAGTACTCCATGACCAGATAGGCCGTCTCATTGGCCCGGAATACACGCCGCACACCCACAATGCCCGGATGATCAAATTTCGCCAGCGTTCGCGCCTCGTCCAGAAAACGCTCCAGGCCCCATTCGAACAACTCGGCATCGCCGGCGGAGATCGGTTGCACGGTGGAACCGGACTCCCGCCAGGCCACTTCGCGGGGGATGTACTCCTTTATGGCAACCCGGCAGCCGTCATCAGCGTCCAGGCCCAGATAGGTAATCCCGAAACCGCCGTGACCCAGTTCCCGCTCGATTCGGTAACGCTCGAGCCAGCAACCCGGCGGCAGCGCCATGTGGTGGGTATCCGGAACGCTCATCGCCTCTCCCTAACTCCTTGGCCTCCCGAGCCCCGCCCGCCCCGAGGCTCCTTCAAACCTGTGGCGCCCTGCTCTCTCCGGACAGTCACGCCCCGGACCCAGAATTATTCAGCACAGGCAGGACAAACAGGA
>NZ_JAJNRE010000039.1:0-13929 GCF_022228025.1 Halorhodospira sp. 9622
CCCCACCGCCGCGACACCGGCGACCAGGCGTTGACGCACCGTGGGCACCCCAGAACCGCTCCGCGCCCGCCGCAGCTGCATCGCCACCCACCCGGGCGAGACCGCCTCCTGGCCACCGATTTCTGCCAGTTGCCGACGCAGCCGTAGACCGTCCTGGTACCAGGCCCGACAGGCCGGACAGACGGCCAGGTGCGCATAGCACGCCTCGGCCTGTGCACTATCCAGCTCGTCCGCCTCCAGTTCCAGGAGCGCTTCGCGGCAGCCCAGGCAGTCCATCGTTCGCTCCGTCATCGATCGGTCCCCTTGTCCGCCTCACACGCACCGGCCCCGACATCGGTTCCATCCATCAGGACCTGGCGAAGCCGGTCACGGGCCCGCGCCAACCGCGACTTCAGGGTTCCCTTGCTCACCCCGGTGAGCTCGGCCACCTCGTCCAGCGACAACCCCTCGATGTAATGCAGAAGCACGACCTGGCGCTGCGCCTCGGGCAAGGCGCCCAGGGCACGCTGCAACCGCTCGCGCGTCAGCGCCTGCTCGACCAGCTCGGCGGGGCCGTCGCCCGGCTCGGCAAGGGTGTACGGGACGTCCGGATCGTCCTGAGACTGGTCGTCCCAGGGTGGGCGGGCCTGAGTGCGGCGATGGCGATCGATCCATAGGTTGTAAAGCGAACGCGCCAGCCAGGGATAGGGCCGATCGAGGGCGGCAATCTCGTCACCACGGGGATGATGAAGGCGTTCTCGTCCGACCAGTCGTCGCGGTCGTGATGCTCGATCTGGTAATACGCCATCCAGCGCAGTGCACCGGCCCGATCCTGGAAGCCCAGCCTCAACCGATGCTCCACCCCATCGAGATAGTCCCGGCCATTACCACCTCGGTGGGCGCGCAGGCGGTAGCGCGCCAGGAGCCAGCCCCGACCCGGGCTGTGCCAGCGCCCCTGGAGCTGCCCCTCCGCGCGTCCATCGACGCCGCCGATGCCCCGGCTCAGAGCTCCGACACCGAGACCGTAGCCGAGCTGGGAGCGCCGGACGGTCCGTTCCGCCAGCACGTCCAGGGCAACGTCGGTGAAGTCGAAATTCCCCTCGCTGGCGTAGCCACGGTGATAGAGACTGCCCTGGGCCGACACCCCGTCGCCCCGGCTCCCGCGGGCCTGCCACGCGGCGTGACCAAACAGATCGAGGAACGAATCACCGTCGCCGCTGAAGGCCCTGGCGTTATCCAGTGTCAGGTTGGAGTCGTACCCGATCCCGGCCTGCAGATAGCCGGTCAGGGCCGGCCGGCCCTGCTGGAGCTCGTCCAGACGCGTGGCGATCAGCCGCTGGAGGCGCTCGGCGCGCGCCTGCCGCTGCGCCAAGCGCCACCAGTGCTCCGCCGCGGCCCAATCCCCGCGCTGGCGCGCGGCGCGCCCGAGATTGAACGCGGCCAGTGCGCCGAGTTCCGGATCGCCGATGACCGTCGCGAACGCGCGCTCGGCGGCGCGGTAATCACCGGCCTCGTAGAGGGCCACCCCCTGATTGAAGGCCTCGGTCGGGCGCTCCTCCGCCCCAGCCGGCACGCCGACCGCCGCCGCCACGACCAACAGCAGGATCGCGAACACTCGGTCGAAGAACACGCCGCGCCGAAGGCTCAAGTTATCCGCCGCGAAGCCGATAACTCGGATAGGCCGCAGTGAATCGCGTTTCACGTCCGCTCTCCAGTCAGGACCGATCGATGAGCATTGTCAGTGGTGTCGGCACGGTAGCCGGTCTGTTCGGTGCCTACCAGGGGTACCAGGCACAGCAGCGTGCTCAGGAGACGCGTGAGGATCAGACCAACCTCCTGCGCGAGCAGCTGGAGGTTGCCCACGAGAAAAAGCATGAATATGCCGATGCCCTGCGCGCCGTCGAGAAGGCGCTCGAGCAGGTCAGCGACAACGGCATCATCGAGCCGGAGCAGCTCGATGCCCTCGAGCGCAAGGGCATCAACATCGACGAGCAGGCGTAACGGTCCCTGCCCTGCGCCCCTCCCTGGTATCCCCCCGCTTAGCCTGTCACCACAACGCCTGCACCACCGCCGCCAGGCCGGCCACGGCCGACACGCCGAGCACGGCGCCACGCAGCCAGCGCCGGTCCAGGGCACGAGCCGTGTACCCGGACAGCCAGAAACCAATGGCGATACCGGGTAACAAGCTCAGGCCGAGGAGCAACTCCGTGGCCCCGAAGCGACCGATCCACGCCAGCGCCCCCAGCGAGCCGAACGCTCCGACTACGAACACCGCCGAGAGCGAAGCGCGCAACCGCGCTCCGCTCACCCCCTGATAGGCCAGGGCCAGCGGCGGCCCGCCGATCGAGGTGGCGGTAGCCATAAAACCGGAGAGGGTGCCGCCGGCGAGCAGGCGTCTCCCGGTGGGCCGGGGCGCCCCCGCCACCAGACTCAGCCCTACGGCGAGCAGAACCAGGGTGCCGAAGATTAAAGAAAGGTGGGATTCGTCGACCCGCGCGAGCACCACGCCGGCAAGCCCGGCACCGGAAAGCTGCCCGGGAATGGCCCAGCGGATGCCGGCGACGTCCAGATCGCGACGTTCCCGAATCAAGATCATCAGCGGTGTCACCATGCCGACGACCAGCATCGGCCCGGGCACCAGAACAGGGTCAATCCAGTAGAGAACGGGCGCGCCCAAAAGGGCCACGCCGAAACCGATGGAACCCTGAACGACCGTGCCCACGATCAGCACAAGGGTTGCGAGAACCCACTCACCGAGCTCGATCACGGGCAGCCCTGTCGTCCAGGGTATTCATCCGTGTAATGGTTCTGAAAACCCGCGAAACCGGAGCCTTCAGGCGTCTGGAATACGCAGCTCTTCGATATCCCGGCCCAGCTCTTCTTCCCAGTGGACGACCCACTTCGGCTTGCGGCCGCGGCCGGTCCAGGTGCGATCCGGATCCTCGGGGTGACGGAACTTCGGCGGGACCTTGCCGCCCTTGGAGGCCTTGCTGCCGCCGGTGCCCTTGCTGACGCCCGAGACAATCTCGTCGAGATCCAGCCCGTATTTCTGGGCGACCTGTTTCATTTCCTGCTGGGCCTGCTTGCGGGCCTCTTTCTCGCGGCGCTTCTGCTCTTTCTCGATCATCCGCGAGGCTTTCTCCAGATCCACGAGATCGAGCTCTTCCGCTGCCTGGCGGATCGTTTCGAGGGCTTCATCGCTCGTCGTCATTTTCCGCTTCCTCCACTTGGAATACCGCTGTACAGCGAGAAATTATCGAAAAAGAGAGGAATTGTAAACGGAGAAGGTTCCGCCGGAGGGACAAAAGGATTCCCCCACCGGGTTTTGCCCTGGGAATCCCCCCCTCAAGAATACCCGGCCTGCTAGAAACCGAGGACGCGCGGGGCGAGTAGGAAGGCGGCGAGCGTGGCGACCCCGGCACCGGCGAAGGTCAGCAGTACACCGGCGCGAACCATGTCGGGCACGGTAATGCGGTCGCTGCCGAAGACAATGGCGTTGGGCGGCGTCGCCACCGGCAGCATAAAGGCCGCCGAGGCGGCCAGTGCGACCGGTACGCCGAGCAGCAGCGGATGGATCCCGATGGTCAGCGCCAGCGAGGTCACCAGCGGCAGCAGGGTCGCTGCCGTGGCCGTGTTGCTGGTCACGTGGCTCATCAGCGCCGCCAGCACGGCCACCGAGAGCACAAGCAGCGGCGCCGGCCAGTCGCCCATGCCGCTGAGCAGGGTGGCAATCGCCCCGGCCAGGCCGCTCTCATCGATGGCCACGCCCAGCGCCAGGCCGCCGCCAACCAGCACCAGAACCCCCCACGGCAGCCCCCGGGTATCCTCCCAGTCGAGCAGGAACTTCAGGCGGCGAACATCGGCGGGGACCAGGAACAGGGCCAGGGCGCCGACGAGGGCGATGCCGGCGTCGCTGATCGCCACTGCCCCGGGCAGAATGCTTTCCAGCCATGGACGCATCACCCAGGCCAGGGCGGTGAGCACGAAGACCACGGCCACCCGTCGCTCGGTCCGCTGCATGGGGCCGATCTGCCGACGCTCCTGCTCGATCAGTTCGCCGACGCCGGCGATCGCCTGCCCCGGCAGCGGGAAGGCCCAGCGGGTCAGGACCCACCACGCCAGGACCAGCATGGTGGCGGAGACCGGCACCCCGACCGCCATCCACTGCGCGAAGCCGATCTGCATCTCGAAACGGTCGCCGATGTAGCCGGCCAGAAAGGCATTCGGCGGGGTGCCGATCAGGGTGCCGAGGCCGCCAATATTCGCCCCGAAGGCGATCCCCAGCAGCAGCGCCAGGGTGAAGTGGCGGTCCGTCTTGCCGCTGCTGCTCTCCACTAGGCCGATGACCGACAGGCCGATGGGCAGCATCATCGCGGCGGTGGCGGTGTTGCTAACCCACATGGAGAGCAGCGCCGTGGCCCCCATGAACCCGGCCACCAGGAGGTCGTCCCGCCCCCCTGTGGCCGACAGGATGAGCAGCGCGATGCGTCGGTGCAGCCCCCAACGCTGGATCGCCATGGCGATCAGAAAGCCGCCGAGGAAGAGGAAGATCATCGGGTTGGCGTAGGCGGCCATGGTCTGCTCGGGGCTGGACACCCCGAGCAGCGGCAGCGCCGCGGCCGGCAGCAGGGCGGTCGCGGCAATGGGCAGGGCCTCGCTCACCCACCAGGTGGCCATGAGCACGGTGAGCGCCGCCACGAACCAAGCGTCCTGCCCCAGGCCGGCAGGCGGCCCGGCCAGCAGCATGCCACCGGCGGCCAGCGGGCCGCCGATCAGACCGATCCAGCGTCTGCGCGTTGCGCCCGGGTTCGTGCTCTTGCTCAAACCTTGAATTGCTCGACGAGTTTGCGCAGGTCGCGGGCGAGCACCTCGAGCTCGTCACCGGCCTGCTTGGTCTCCTGGCTCTCCTGGGCGGTGGTCTCCGCCGCGTCGTTGATGGAGGTGACGTTGCGGTTGATCTCCTCGACCACCTGGCTCTGCTCCTCGGCGGCGCTGGCGATCTGGGTATTCACCTCGCTGATGGTGGAGACCGACTCCTGGATGTCGCCAAGCACGGTATCCGCCTCGGAGGCCTGACTGACCGTCTCCTGGGTCTGGGAGTGGCCCTGCTCCATCGCCGCCTGGGCGCTCTTGGTCTCCTCCTGCAGGGCGCTGATCATGTCCTGGATCTGCTGCGTGGACTCGTGGGTGCGCGTGGCCAGCTTGCGCACCTCATCAGCGACCACGGCGAAGCCCCGGCCCTGCTCGCCGGCGCGCGCCGCCTCGATGGCGGCGTTGAGGGCGAGCAGGTTGGTCTGCTCGGCGATCTCGCGGATCAGATCGATCACCGTGCCGATCTGCTCGCTGTCGTCGGCCAGCTTCTGGATCGCCCCGGCGGCGCGGGAGACGTCATCGGCGAGCTGGTTGATACCGCTGACCGTCTGCTGGACCACCTGCTTGCCCCGCTGGGCGGCCTCCTCGCCGCTCTGCGTGGCCTCGGCAGCGTGCTGGGCGTTGCGGGCGACCTCCTGGGCGGTGGAGGTCATCTCGTTCATCGCCGTGGCCACCTGCTCGATCTCCGAGCGCTGACGATCGATCCGATCGTTGCTCCGGTCCGTGACCTCGGAGACCTGCTGCGCCGAGCGATCGAGCCGCTCGGCCATGTCCACCACCCGGGCGATGAGGTCGTGGAAGACGGCCATGGAACGGTTGAAGGCGTTGGCCGCCTGCCCGATCTCGTCGCCGCTGTGGACATCGAGCCGGCGGGTCAGGTCGCCGCCGCCGCTGGCGATGGCGTTCAGATTTTGGGTCATGTCGTTGATCGGCCGCGTGACCGAGCGCTGGATGAATAGGTAGACCACCAGCAGGAACGGCAGGCTGAGCAGCACGGCGATCCCGAAGATGGTCGTGCCGAAACCGATCACCGCCCGATTCACCTCCTCGAGCGAGATCTCCATATTGACCGCGCCGAGGACCTCGCCCTCGTTGCCCGGGCCGTGGCACTCGACGCACGACTTGCCGAGGAAGTCGGTCTCGTTAAAGTTGGGGATGACCGCACGTAGGGCCTGGCCGCCATCAATCTGGGCGATGTAGGGCTCGCCGGTCTCCAGCACCCGCTCCTCAACCTCGTCCTGAGGCTGTTGATCCGGCTCACCGGGGCCGTACCACTCCTCGGTGAGTTCTGCGCGCAGCACCCGCAGCCCCGAAACATTGGGCAGCTCCTGGATTTGTTCCAGGAACTCGTGGCGCTGATCCATGGTGTTGGTCCACATCATGGCGGTGAGACCGGCCATGGTCATCTGGTTCATCGTGTCGGTGAACTCGACGGCCTGGTCCACCGCCACGTTGCGCTGTTCCCACGCCGCGTACACGATCATGCTCGTCCAGGCCAGGACCAGCATCAGCCAGATACCGACGAGCAGGCGAATCCAGATCCGGACGTCGTGGATGCGGCGCAGCAGCTTCATGGTGATCTCCTGTTGCAACCGGCCGGATGGCGCGGCCCTGCCCGGGTTATCGGCGCGAATCTAACAGACCTTATAGGGGTTCACGCCGCGCGTGCGCCCTAGCGCCCCATCCCCGGCGGCAGTCCACCGGGACCGGCCGGGCCGCCCGGCCCGCCGGAGCCGCCACCCATGAGCTGTTGGAACATCCGCTGCGCACCACCCTTTTTCTTCACCTGCTTCATCATCTTTTGCATCTGCTTGAACTGCTTGAGCAGGCGATTGAGGTCCTGGACCTGGACTCCAGAGCCGGTGGCGATCCGCTTCTTGCGCGAGCCGTTGATGATATCCGGCTTGGCGCGCTCGGCCGGGGTCATGGAGTTGATCATGGCCAGCTGACGGCGGACGATGCGGTCATCGAGCTGGTCCTTGACCTTGTCGAACTGCTTGCCCATGCCCGGCATCTTGTCCATCACCCCGCCGAGGCCGCCGAGCTTATCGATCTGCTGCATCTGCTCCTTGAAGTCGTTGAGATCGAACCCCTTGCCGCCCTTCTTGAGCTTCTTCTCAAGCTTCTTGGCCTTCTCCTGGTCAACGCTGCGCTCGACCTCCTCGACCAGGCTGACCACGTCGCCCTTGCCGAGGATCCGCGAGGCGACCCGCTCGGGATGGAAAGGCTCAAGGGCGTCGGTCTTCTCGCCGATGCCGAGGAACTTGATCGGCGCGCCCGTGACGTGGCGGACCGACAGCGCGGCACCACCGCGGGCGTCACCGTCGGTCTTGGTCAGCACCACGCCGGTCAGGGGCAGGGCCTCGCCGAAGGCCTGGGCCGTCTTGGCCGCATCCTGACCGGTCATGGCGTCGACCACGAAGAGGGTCTCGGCCGGGGTCACCGCCTTATGCAGGCGCTTGACCTCGTCCATCATCGCCTCGTCGACGGTCAGCCGGCCGGCGGTATCGACGAGGAGCACGTCGTAGTAGTGGCGCTTGGCGTGGTCGATCGCGTCCCTGGCGATCCGCTCGGGCTTGTCGCCAGAGCTTGACGGGAAGAAGTCCACTTCGACCTGGCCGGCGAGGGTCTCGAGCTGGTCGATGGCCGCCGGCCGGTAGACGTCGCAGCTGACCACCAGGACCTTCTTCTTCTCACGCTCGCGCAGGTAACGGGCCAGCTTGCCGATGGAGGTGGTCTTGCCCGAACCCTGCAGGCCGGCGACCAGTACCACCGCCGGCGGCTGAACATTGAGGTTGAGCGGCACCGCCTCCTCGCCCATGACGCGGACCAGCTCGTCCTGGACGATCTTGATGAAGGCCTGCCCCGGGGTCAGGCTCTTGGCCACCTCGGCACCCTCGGCGCGCTTCTTGACCTCTTCGGTAAAGCTGCGCACCACTGGCAGGGCCACGTCGGCCTCGAGCAGCGCCTTGCGCACCTCGCGGACGGTCTCCTGGATGTTTTCATCGGTGATCCGGCCCCGCCCGCTCATGCGCTGCGTGACGGAGTCGAAGCGTCCGGTGAGATTCTCAAACATGGTCCGGCCTATTCGTTCGGCAACCTGAAAACGGGCCGTATTATACGGGTCCGCCGCGCCCGCGTGCGAATCCAATGTACCGTCGCGGCTTGTCGCAGGGTGGTTCCCGGGTGGCACGGTTTATGCCATCATCCCGTGCATTATGGTTATCACTGCCCTGACCCTCGTCACCGTCCTGCTCTATCTGGCCGCCACGGTCGCCCTCGGCGCACGGCTGCTGCTGCACGAGGAACGCAGCCCGGCGCGCTCGACCGCGCTGGCGTTGGCCGCCGCGGCGGTCGGCACGCACGTGGTCGTGGTCGGTGACACCACCTGGGTGGACGACGGGCTGAACCTGAGCATCTTCAGCGCCCTGTCGCTGGTCTCCTGGATCACCAGCACCGGGCTGGTCATTGTCAGCCTGCGCCAGCGGGTCGAGCATCTGGGCATCCTGCTCTGGCCGCTTTCGGCCATGGCGGTCATGCTGACCCTGTTCGCGGCCCCGGAGGCCACCCTGGATCGCGAGCTGGCGGTACAGATCCACATCGTCATCTCCATGACCGCTTACGCCACCCTACTGGCGGCGGTGCTGCAGGCGCTGATCCTCGGCGCCCTCGACTATCGGCTACGCCACCGGCAGGCCACCGGATTCGTGCGGCAGCTGCCGGCGCTACGCACCATGGAGAAGCAGCTGTTCTGGCTGGTTACCGTGGGCTTTGTCGCGCTGACCGTGGCCCTCGGTTCCGGTTTCCTGTTCTTCCTGGATCGCCTCCTTGAGGGGATGATGATCCACAAGACCTCGCTGTCCATGGCCTCGTGGTTGGCCTTCGCCACACTGCTGATCGGCCATGCCGTGTGGGGGTGGCGAGGACAGACGGCGATCCGCTGGACCCTCGTCGGTTTCCTCGCCCTGATGTTCGGCTACTTCGGCAGCAAGTTCGTACTGGAGCTCATCCTCCAGCAGTGAAGTAGTCGGGCTCATTGCCCTCGCGCCACTTGATGTTGCAGCCGATGCTCGGGTATTGCGGGTCGGGCGGCGCCTCGCCCTGCAACAGCGCATCCACCGCCCCGCGCAGGTCGGCCCCGGTGATCGGACGGTCGTTGCGCGGCGTGCTGTCGTCAAACCGCCCCCGGTAGAAGAGCTTCAGTTCAGCATCGAAGAGGTAGAAATCCGGCGTGCAGGCAGCCCGGTAGGCCTTGGCCACGGACTGATCCGGATCGAACAGATAAGGGAACGTGTACCCGGCAGCCGCCTTCTCCTCGGCCATGCGCTCAGGGCCGTCGTCGGGATGGGTCTCGGGGCTGTTGGCGCTGATCGCCGCCACCGCGATCCCGCGCTCCTGGCACTCCCGGCCGAAATGGGCCAGGTGGTCGCGCAGGTGCTTGACGAACGGGCAGTGGTTGCAGATGAAGGCGATCAGCACCCCTTCGCCGCCGGCCAGATCCCCGTGCAGGGAGACGCTGCGGCCGTCGGTATCGGCAAGGGTGAAGTCCGGAGCCGGGGTGCCGATGGGCAGCATGGTGGATTCGGTGCGTACCATCCTGGTTCTCCTCCTGGCGTACTGCTTGAGGGGGTGGGTCTTCGGTGCGCCGCGACGGGGGCTCAGTCTCCGCCGTGCTCCGCCTCGGCGCGCTCGAGGGCATCGAGCAACCGGGCGAGGATCCGCTCGGCGTCCGGCCCGCCTCGCGCCGTATAGAGCGCCCGCAAGGGGCGGGCCGGATCGGCGAGGGCCTCGCGCTCGGCTGCGTCGAGTTCCTCCACGGCAATATCCTCCGCCTGCCGGATCTGTGCAAGCCGTTGTTCGTTGAGCGCCTGCTGCATCTCATGGGCCCAGTCCACCAGCTCCTCGCCGATCTCGCGCAGCATTCGGCGCTGGCCGCGCGACAGGCGCTGGTAGAAGATATCGCTGGCGACGAAGGCGGATACGTGGGGCGCAGCCCGGGGCGCCGTCCAGTGACGGGTGTGCTCGTAGAGCCCGAGGGCGTCGAGGATATAGATCGGCTGCGCGGTGGCGTCTACCCGGCCATCGGCCAGGGCCGCATGGAGTTCGCCGTATTCGACGTGCTCGGCCTGCGCCCCGTAGGCACGGTAGCTCTCGCGCAGCAGCGGGCTGTCGGCCACCCCCAGGCGCACGTCGCGGAAATCAGCCGGGGCACGCAGCGGCCGGTCCGCGGCCCACACCCGCCAGCCGGTGGGCACCAGCGCCAGCGGGCGCAGCCGCGCGTCTCGGTAAGCGCCCTGCAGCGCGTCGCTATGCAGCAGTTCAGGATCGTTGAGCGCCCGGGCGTTGACGTAGGCGTCGTCGCTGTAAATGAAGTGCAGACCGAAGACCTGACTCTCGGGGACCGCCCCGGCCAGATCGCCGGAACCGAAGGCGAAGTGCACCGCGTTGCGGCGCACCTGCTGATGGACCGTTTCGGTATCGCCGATGGCGCCGTACGGGTAGATCCGCACCTCCACGGCGCCGTCGGTGCGCTCCTCAACCTCCTCGGCGAAGCGGGCGGCGTACTCGTACTGCACGCCGCCCGCCTTCTCCTCCAGGGCGATTCGCCACTGCTCCGGGGGCTCGTCGCCACAGCCCGCCGCCAGGGCGGCGGCGACAACGATGGCGCTCAGGCGGTGGCGCATGCCCCGGCTCCTGCCGCCGTCAGGAGTCGCCGTAGGCGCCCTCGGCCTGCTCGACCGCCTCGAGCAGCCGCTCCAGTGCCTGCTCGCCGCGGGCGCCGACCTCGTCGATATACGTCTCTCGGGTGGGTAGGGCGCGCTCGCGGAAGGCGGCACGCTCATCCTCGTCCAGGGCAATGACCTGGATGTCCGAGCCAGCCTTCATGTCGGCCAGGCGCTCGTCATTGACCGCCTGCTGCATGTCGTGGGCCCAGTCCACCATGTCGGCGGTGATCTCGCGGATCATCTCCTGTCGCTCGGCCGGTAACCCGTCAAAGAACCGGGAACTGGCCATGAAGCCGGCGATAAACTGCGCCTGACGCGCCTCGATGAAGTAGTCCTGGACCTCGTAGAAGCCCATCTCCTGGTGTGCGAAGTACGGCTGAATGTTGCCGTCGATCACGCCCTGCTCCAGCCCGCCGTAAACCTCGCCGTAGGCCATGGGCGTTGGGTCGGCGCCGTACTGGCGGTAGGTCTCGCGCAGCAGGCGATTGTCCATGGTGCGGATCTGCACCCCGTCGAAATCCTCGGGGGTGCGGATCGGCTCATTGGCGCTCCACACCTGCCAGCCCTCGGGCAGGACCGAGACCAACTCCATGCCCCGCTCGCCGAAGGCCTGCTGGACCGGATCGCTGCGTAGGAAGTGGGGATCGTTCAGCGCGCGGGTATTCACGTACTCGTCATCGCTGAGGATGAAGTTGACGCTAAACAACTGACTCTCCGGTACGGTCCCGCCCAACGCCCCGGAGCCGAAAGCGAACTGCACAACGTTGGCCTGCAGCTGCTCGTAGATATCCTCCATCTCGCCGATGGTGCCGTAGGGGAACAGATCGACCTGTACCTCACCGTCAGTGCGCGCCTCCACCTCCTCGGCGAAGCGCTCGGCGTACTGGTACTGGATGCTGCCCTCCACCTCCTCTAGGGCGATCCGCCACTGATCGGCGTGGGCGGCTCCGGCGAAGGCGACGCTGCCAAGCAGCACGGTGGCGATGGCGTAACGGTGCATGGGGATGATCTCCCGTCAGCATGGTGATCGCCCCGAACCCTAGCACAAGCCGCTGCACTGTACGCATCCCCCCGAGGTTCGATATGTTCACCTCAACGATTCGGTTGGGATCCCCGCATGGGCACACGGAAGCGGACCTGGCTCGAGCGGCTCGACGGCGGTATCGCCCGTGTCGAGGCGTTCCTGCTCGCCGGCGGCGTCCTGCTGCTGGCGGGCCTCTCCATAGCCAATACCCTCTCGCGCAACCTCACCGGCAACACCGTGCCGGGCACCTTCGAACTCACCGAGATCCTCATGATCTGGATCACCTTCGGCGGGCTCGCCTACGGCGTGCGCCGAGCGCGGCACATCTGCATGAATGCCGTCTACGACCAGCTGCGCGGCCTGGCGCGCAAGGGGCTGCTGGTCTTCACCCATGTGGGCACCGCCGGGCTGCTGTTCTACATGGCGTGGCACGCCGGCCACTACGTCTGGGAGGTCCACCAGGGCGGGCGCACCAGCACGGCGCTGGGCATCCCCATGGGGCTGGCCTATTCGATCGTACCCGTGGGCCTGTTCGCCGGCGGCGTGCAGTACGCCCTCAGCGCCTGGAAAAACCTCACCCGCCGGGCGATCTACCGCTCCTACAGCGAGCGCGAGGCCTACGAGTCCGGCGAGGATCCGGCCGGGGATGCGCGACTATGACAGCGCTGGTGATCACGGCGATGCTGCTCCTGCTGCTGCTCGGCTTCCCGCTGATGGTGCCACTGCTCGCCGGCGCACTGCTGATCATCCTCATCGAGCTGCCGTTTATCGGCGCCGACGCCCTGATCCGGCAGATGATTACCGGGATCCAGCCCGTGGTGCTCTCGGCGGTGCCGCTGTTTATCCTCGCCGCCGACATCATGACCCGGGGGCGCACCGCCAACACCCTGCTCGACCTAGTGGCCACGACCATCGGCCACATCCGCGGCGGCCTGCCCATCACCACGGCAGTCAGCTGCGCGCTCTTTGGCGCCGTCTCGGGCTCGACCCAGGCCACCGTGGTGGCCATGGGCACGCCGCTGCGCCCGCGCCTGCAGCAGGCGGGGTACAAGGACAGCTTCAACCTGGCGCTGATCGTCAACGCCAGCGATGTGGCGCTACTCATCCCGCCGAGCATCGGCATGATCATCTACGGCGTGGTGGCCCAGACCTCGCCGGCGCAACTGTTCATCGCCGGTATCGGCCCCGGGCTGCTGATCCTGTTGCTGATCAGCCTGTGGTGCTACATCTACACTCGCTGGCAGGGGATCGAGGGCGCCGAACGGGCCGGCTGGGGAGCGCGCGGCCGCGCCCTGCTGCGCGCGCTGCCGGCGCTGGGCTTCCCGGTGATCATCGTCGGCGGCATCTACAGCGGCGTCTTTACGCCCACCGAGGCGGCGGCCATCTCGGTGCTCTACGCCGCCATCCTCGAGTTCGGGGTCTACCGCAGCCTGGGCGGGCGGGATCTACTGGAAGTGGCCCGCTCCACGGGGCTGATCACGGCAGTGGTCTTCATCCTGGTCGGCGCCGGGCAGGCCTTCGCCTACAGCATTTCGTTCGCGCAGATCCCCCAAGAACTCGTGGGACCGCTGATCGATGCCGTGGCCCACGACCCGACCCTTGCGCTGCTAGCCATTGCGCTGATCTATTTCATCGGCTGCATGTTCGTCGACCCGATCGTGGTGATCCTGGTCTTCACACCGATCCTGGCACCGCTGGTCGAAGCCGCTCAGCTCGACCCGGTCCTGGTGGGTACGCTGGTGGTCCTGCAGGCAGCCATCGGTTCGGCAACCCCGCCCTTCGGGGTCGACCTGTTCACCGCCATCGCCGTCTTCCGACGGCCGTACCTGGAGGTGATCCGCGGCACGCCGCCGTTCATCGCCATCATGATCCTGGCCACGCTGCTGGTGATCTTCTTCCCCGAGATCGCCCTGTTCCTGCGCGATCTCGCCTTCGATTAAGGCGTCGCAAGGGCTTCAGCGCAGCCGGAAGTCGATGGTCACATTCAGCTCCAGGCGCTCGAAGGACTCGTCTTCGGGGATCTCGGGCATCCGCACCGACTGGATCATGCGCTCGACCTCTTCATCGAAGAGTTCGTGCTCTGACGGCTCGGCGATCTCCCACTCGAGGACGTTGCCGTCGGCATCGAGAACGAAGGTCAACCCCACCGTGCCTTCCAGGCGCCGGCGCTCGGCCGAACGGGGATAGCGCTGCTCCGACTGCAGGGCGCGGTGGACATCGGCCAGGAAAGAGTCCGAAACGTCCGATTCGGTGCCGACCTCCGCCTCCTGCGGCGGCCCCTCGTCGGGGTCATCGTCCTCTTCCTCCACCTCGTCCTCTTCCGGCTTG
>NZ_JAJNRE010000004.1:0-189746 GCF_022228025.1 Halorhodospira sp. 9622
ACTGCAGGCTTGTGATCTCGCTGCGCCGCATGGCGGTCTCGATGGCGAGGATCAGGATCGCCTCCATGGAGGTGTTGCGGGCCGGGTGGTTGTGGTGCCCCGGCTGGCGCTCGGGGCGAGCAGCGCGCAGGAGGTATTCCTCTTCCGGGCCGCGCAGACGACGGTCCCGCGCACCGCCCGATCGGGGCTTGCGGATACGTCGTACGGGGTTCTCCTTGAGGTTATACCCCCAGTCCTGAATCGCGGCCTCGATCACACGGCTGAGCAGGCCAAGCTCCTTGTTGACGGTGCTGGGCTTGACCACCTCCAGGCGGTCATCACGCCAGTCGGAGAGCTGTCCGCGGTGGATCTCGTTGAGCGGTACATCTCGCAGCGGATGCGAACGGATCCAGCGGCTCAGGCGTGCCGAGTCGGAATCGCCGCCCTTGAGGGTGGGGCAGATGTCGGTGATGTAACGCTGACAGGCGTCGGCGAGCGTGAGCTTGGAGACGTCCTGCGGATTGGCCTTGAGCTCCCGACGGATCTCGCCCTCGTGCTCGCGCAGCCAGGTTCGGGCCTCGCGTCGGGTATCGAACGTCTGCGCGTGGCGACGTCGCTTGCGGTCGTAAGGGTTAATGACCTCGATCTGGGTCTGGTAGACGGTCTGGCCCGCAGGCCCTTTGCGTTCGATGATGGTTCCCATGGAACCCTCCTTCTGCAGGTGAATGCAAAAGGGAAGGGATCCTCGATCACACCGAATTGCACCGAACGCAAAGCGAACCCTTCCCTCAGCCCCTGCAAGCGCCCTGCAAAGGTCTGTGAAGCGAAGGGTTCCGACTCGGAGATGGCTCTAAGCCGTTGATTTGGTTGGTGGGCGGCGCTGGGATCGAACCAGCGACCCCTGCCGTGTGAAGGCAGTGCTCTCCCGCTGAGCTAGCCGCCCAACTCTGGAACTACGCAGTGTACCGGCGCCGTCTCCCTGCGTCAAATGGGGCGCGTGGGCGGTGGTGCATTTGGTAGCATACGCGCCTTCAGCACGGGGAGAAGAAGGAAGACAGGCCACCATGACCATGATCCGCACGCGTTTCGCGCCCAGCCCGACAGGCTACCTGCACATCGGCGGTGCCCGGACCGCTCTCTACTCCTGGCTGCACACCCGCCGTCACGGGGGCCGGTTCGTGCTGCGGATCGAGGACACGGATCGCGAGCGCTCCACGCCGGAGGCGGTCAACGCCATCCTCGAGGGCATGGCCTGGCTCGGGCTCGATTACGACGAGGGCCCCTTCTACCAGACCGAGCGCTACGACCGGTACCGCGAGCACCTGCAGACGCTGCTCGACTCCGGGCAGGCGTATTACTGCTATTGCACCAAGGATCGGCTGGAGCGGCTGCGCACCGAGCAGCAGGCGCGCAAGGAGAAGCCGCGCTACGACGGCCGGTGCCGGGATCTGGATGGGCCGCCTTCCGGGGACGTCGCCGATGAGCCGGTGATCCGCTTCCGCACGCCGCTGGAAGGTCACGTGGTGGTCGAGGACGCCATCCGCGGCAAGGTCCAGTTCCTCAATTCGGAGCTCGATGATCTGGTCATCGCACGCGGCGACGGCTCGCCGACCTACAACTTCACCGTGGTGGTCGATGACCTGGAGATGGGGGTGACGGATGTCATCCGCGGTGATGACCATCTGAACAACACGCCGCGGCAGATTCACCTCTACCAGGCCCTGGGGGTCGAGCCGCCGCGCTTCGCCCACGTGCCCATGATCCTCGGTGAGGACGGCAAGCGCCTGTCCAAGCGCCACGGCTCGGTCAGCGTGCTGCAATATCGCGACGAGGGGTATCTGCCCGAGGCGCTGCTCAACTACCTGGTGCGGCTGGGCTGGTCCCACGGCGATCAGGAGGTCTTCGGCGTTGAGGAGCTGATCCAGCTCTTCGACATCAACGACGTCAACCACTCGGCGTCGACCTTCAATCCCTCCAAGCTGCAGTGGCTCAACCAGCAGCACATCATGCGCGCGGCGCCGAATCACATCGCCCGCCACCTGGGGCCGTTCCTCGCCGAGCGGGGCGTGGACCCTGCCGAGGGGCCGTCGCTGGAGGCGGTGGTGCGCACCCAGCAGGAGCGCGCCAAGACGCTGGTGGAGATGGCCGACAACAGCCTGTTCTTCTACCGCCGCCCGGAGGCCTACGAGGAGAAGGCCGCGCGCAAGAACTTCAAGGAGGGCACCGCCGAGATCCTCGAGCACTGCCAGCACCTCTTTGTCGGGCTGCCGAGCTGGGATGCCGAGTCGATCCACGGGGTGGTCACCGAGGCGGCCGAGGCCTTCGAGGTGAAGATGGGTAAGGTGGCCCAGCCGATTCGGGTGGCGGTCTCCGGCGGTGCCGTCTCGCCGCCGATCGATGCCACGCTGGAGCTGCTCGGGCGCGAGGAGACCGTGGCGCGGCTCAGCGCGGCCGTCGAGTGGGTTCGGGAGAATGTGGGGGTAAATGGCTCCGAGGGGTGTTGACGACCCCCGGGGCCATCCCTAGAATACGCACACATAACGCAACGGGGCCATAGCTCAGCTGGGAGAGCGCCTGCATGGCATGCAGGAGGTCGGCGGTTCGATCCCGCCTGGCTCCACCAAACAAGCAGGGCGATACAGTCCTCCGCAAAGCCCCGAGTCGGTTTCCGGCTCGGGGCTTTTCTTTTTTCGGGCGCCCGCCGCGGCTCAGGGGTGGGCCGCGCTAAGCTCCAGCCGGGCGACCTCCACCCGCGCCTCGAACGCTGCCCCGTAGGCCACCACGGCCACCGACGTGAGCCGTGCCGGATCGAGGTCCGCCTGCAGTCCCCGTGGTTCGAAGGCCGTGAAGGGGACCACGACGTCCTGCCAGTCTTCCGCGACGGCCAAGGGGGCGCGGTAGTGCTGCCACGGTTGGTGGGTGTCGGCGCTTCGCACGTGCAGGCAGTACGGGCCGGGCGTTCCACGCACGGTGACGCCGAAACCCGACCATGCGGAGGCGTCGAAGCTTTCACCGGATGGGGCGAGGGGCAGTCGGCTCTGGATGAACCCGCCGTTGTTCTCGAGCCGGACCTGGCCGCTGAGCCGGAGGGCTGGCCCCCGGTCCGTCTCGACGATGCCGGCGTGCATGTCCGAGCGCCCGCCCATGACCCGGTCGGTGAACCCTTGCCAGGCGGTGCCGATCGCCGCCCGGCCGTCCGCGGCGGTGAAGTCGTCCAGGAGGTAGGCGGCGGGTGATTCCGTTCCGGACATGGCGGGCTCCTTCCGGGGCTGGATGGCTGCGGGCCAGTGGTCCGCGATGGTGATCTCAGCTTATCCGCGGGCGTGGCCGATGGCCAGGGTGGCCCGGCGGCCCTCGGCGCGCCGGCAGGGTAGATGCCCCGTGTTTTGTGGGCTGTCTGATGCTAGGCTGAGATCTAGAATTGTTCCAGACAAACACGGCGAGGAGCCCACGATGACCGCATCCACCACACGACCGGTCGTATTCTTTGATGGGCAGTGCCCCGTCTGTAGTCGCGAGATCGGCCTCTATCAGCGCCTGGATACCGCCGGAGCGGTGGAATGGCGCGATCTGCACGCACCGGGGGCGCTCGACGACACCGAGCTGACCTGGGATCAGGCCATGCAGCGCTTCCACTGCCGGGACGCCGATGGCGTGATGCGCAGCGGCGTGGACGCCTTTGCCCTGGTCTGGTCCTATCTTCCCTACTGGCGTTGGGCGTCGCGGGTCGTGCGCGGGCTGGGGCTGGTCAGGCCCATGGAGCCGCTTTACGATTGGTACGCACGCCGTCGCTACAGCCGGAGCTGCTCGGTACAGGGGGACTGCCGCTAGGCGCAGGGGCCTGGACCGCACCCGGGTGGGGCAGGCGCGGGTGCGTGTTCAGACTCCGGCGGAAAGGAGCCCCGCTTGGCGGCCGAGGAGCCCATCGAACCTGGTTTTCTGACCATCCATGGCAATCGCCTGGAGGACCTGCGGCAGGTGGCCGTGGAGTGGGTGCAGCGCCACCCGCTTGCGCCGCTTGAGGACGAGGTCTTCCTGGTCCAGAGCAATGGCATGGCCCAGTGGCTGCGCCTGGCCCTGGCGCGACACCCGGAGGCGGAGCAGGGCGGCTGCGGGATCGCTGCGGCGGTCTCGATGCAGTTGCCGGCGCGCTTTCTCTGGTCGGTCTACCGCGCGGTCCTCGGCCCGGAGGGCGCCCCGCGCGAGTCGCCCTTCGGCAAGGATCCGCTCCTCTGGCGGCTGGCCCGCCTGCTCCCCGCACTTGGTGATCAGCCTGGGTTCGAGCCGCTGCGCGGCTTCCTGGCCGACGACCCGGATGGGCGCAAGCGCTACCAGCTCGCGGCACGCATCGCCGATCTCTTCGATCAGTACCAGGTCTACCGTGCGGACTGGTTGGCGGACTGGTCGCGGGGCGAAGACGTCTGCCGCGATGCGCGGGGACAGGCACGCGATCTGGCCGAGACGCAGCGCTGGCAGGCCTCGCTCTGGCGCGCCGTGTGCGCGGAGCTTGCCGAGGTGGCGGGTGAGGCGGGCCAGGCCACGGTCCATCAGCTCTACCGGGAGCGCATCGCAAGCCTGGACACCGCGCCGGCCGGTCTGCCGCGGCGGGTGATCGTCTTCGGCATCTCGTCGCTACCGCGCCAGACCCTGGAGGCGCTGCAGGAGCTCTCGCGTTTCGCCCAGGTGCTCGTCTTCGTCCATAACCCCTGCGCCTTCTACTGGGCGGATATCATCGCCGATAAGGATCTGCTGCGTGCCGGCCCCGGGCGGCGGCCGCGCAAGGCCGGCATGCCCGAGGTGCTGGAGGCGGAGGAGCTGCACAACCACGCCCACCCCCTGCTCGCCGCCTGGGGCAAGCAGGGCCGCGACTACATCGGTCTGCTGGACGCCCACGAAGACCCCCACGCCCATCCCCACCGGGCCCTGGCCCAGGCGGGCGAGCGCATCGATCTCTTCAGTAACCCGGAGACCGGATCGCTGCTCGGCCAGCTCCAGGACGATATCCTCCAGCTGCGGCCGCTGGCCGAGACCCGGGAGGTCTGGCCGGCGGTCGGGTGCGAGGATGCGTCGCTGCAGTTCCATCTCGCCCACAGCGCCCAGCGCGAGGTCGAGGTCCTCCATGACCGGCTGCTTGCCGCATTCTCGGAGGATGCGTCGCTGCGCCCGCGCGATGTGATCGTGATGGTGCCGGATATCGACGCCTACGCCCCGCACATCGAGGCCGTCTTCGGCCGTTTTGATACCGGCGATGCGCGCCATATCCCCTATACGGTGGCCGACCAGGGCGAGCGGGGGCTGGATCCGCTGCTCATCGCCGTGGAGCAGCTTCTGAGCCTGCCCGAGTCGCGCTGCGGGCTGAGTGATCTGCTCGATCTGCTGGAGGCGCCGGCGCTGCGCCGGCGCTTTGGGATCACCGAGGCGGATCTCGCCACCCTGCACGGTTGGGCGGAGGAGGCCGGGGTCCGCTGGGGGCTCAACCGCGATCAGCGCGCCGGGCTGCAGTTGCCCGAGGGGCTGGAGCAGAACACCTGGCGCTTCGGCCTGCGCCGTATGCTGCTCGGCTACGCCGTCGGCGCCGGCGAGGCGTGGTCCGGGGTCGAACCGTATGCGCAGGTGGGCGGGCTGGACGCCGCCCTCGTCGGGCGTCTCGAGCGGCTGGTCGGCGCCCTGGAGGGCACCTGGGGCGAGCTGCGCGCGGAGGCCACCCCACAGCAGTGGGGCGAGCGGCTGCAGCGGCTGCTGGGGACCTACTTCGAGCCCTCCGGCGAGGGGGAGTCGTTGACCCTGGAGCGGCTGCGCGATGCCCTGGAGAAGTGGCAGCGGGACTGCGAGAGCGGGGCGTTCGCCGAGCCGCTGCCGCTGAACGTGGTGCGCGAGCATTGGCTGCAGGCGCTGGAGGATACGCGACTGAGCCAGCGCTTCCTGGTCGGGGCGGTGAATTTCTGCACCCTGATGCCCATGCGCGCGATCCCCTTTCGCCACGTCTGCCTGCTGGGGATGAACGATGGCGACTACCCGCGCAGCCCCACGCCCCTGGATTTTGATCTGATGGCCGATGATTACCGGCCCGGCGACCGCTCGCGCCGCGAGGACGATCGCTACCTCTTCCTCGAGGCGCTGCTCTCGGCCCGGGATCGGCTCTACATCAGCTGGGTCGGGCGCAGCGTACGCGATAACGAGCCGCGTCCGCCCTCGGTGCTGGTCGGTCAGCTGCGCGATCACCTGGCCGCGGGCTGGCGCCTGGCCGACGATGAGCACGGCGGCGGTCTGCTCGAGGCGTTGACCGTCGAGCACCCGCTGCAGCCGTTCAGCCGCCAGAATTTCCAGACCGACCCCTCGGCGCGCCACTTCACCTACGCCCGCGAGTGGTGGGCGGCCCATCAGGGCGATGAGAGCGAGTCCGAACCTCTGGCCACGACGCTGCCCGAGCGGCCGGTGGAGGAGCCGCCGGCGCCGGTCACGCCCGAAACCTTGGGGGCGCTGCTCAAGCAGCCCGTACAGACCTTCTTCAACCGTCGCCTGGGGGTCCATTTCGACGACGATCCGCTGGCCAGTGAGGACCAGGAGCCCTTCGGCCTCGACGGGCTGACCCGCTGGCAGATGCGCGAGGCGCTCTTTCTGGCCGGGCGAGAGGCGGCCGGCGATCCCGAGATACGCCGCGAACGCCTGGCCGCCGAGGCGCAGCGGTTGCAGCGCACCGGCGCGCTGCCGCTGGGCCCAGCCGGCACCGTCTGGGCCGAGACGCTCCAGCTCGAGGCCGATGAGCAGCTGGAGCGCTACCACCGGCATCTGGCCACCTTCGCCCAGGAGCTGGAGCCGCTGCAGCGGCTGACGCACCGCTACGGGGATTGGCAGCTGGAGGGCGGGGTGGATGGGATCCGCAGTGACGGGCAGCGGCGTGTGCGCCTGACCCACCACCTCAGTCGCCTGGCGGTCAACCGCCGGGAGGTACGCTGGCGCTTTGACCTGCTGGCCGCACCCTGGGTCACCCACCTGATGGCCAACGCGGCCGGCGAGCCGCTGACGACCGTGATCATCGGGCACGACCTCGACGTGGCCCTGGCGCCGCTGGAGCCGGGTCAGGCCGGCGAGCACCTGAGCCAGCTGCTTGCTGGCTGGGCGCAGGCGCAGCGCCGACCGCTGCCGGTGCCCTGCCAGCCAACCTGCGCCTGGCTGACCGCGCAGGACGAGGAGCGCGGTGATCCGGCGGCCGCAGCCGAACGGGTCTACGCCGGGGACACCTACACCCGGGGGGCCGCCGACGCCCACGACCTGCGCGCCTTCCCGCGGGCGGCGGACTGGCTGGAGGATGAGGGCTTCCCGATCTGGCGCGAGGCGCTCTACGCGCCGCTGCAGCGGGCGGTCCAGGCGTACACGGAGGACGGCGATGGGCACGGCTGAGGACGCCAGCGCGCTCGAGCCGCTGCGCTTCCCGCTGCACGGGTCGCGGCTGATCGAGGCCAGCGCCGGGACGGGCAAGACCTACACCATCGCCGCGCTCTACCTGCGCCTGGTCCTCAACCACGGGGGTGAGGCCGCGTTCGGGCGATCGCTGACCCCGCCGCAGATCCTCGTGGTGACCTTCACCGAGGCGGCCACCCGCGAGCTGCGCGAGCGCATACGCAGCCGCCTGGCGGAGGCGGCCGCGGTCTTCCGGGATCCGGAGCAGGCCGCGGAGGTGGATCCGTTTCTCGATGGGCTGCTGCGGGCGTATCCGCAGCACTCGGAACGGGCCCAGGCCGCCCGGGTGTTGGAGCTGGCCGCCGAGTGGATGGACGAGGCGGCCGTGGCCACCATCCACGCCTGGTGCTATCGGATGCTGCGCGAGCACGCCTTCGATAGCGGCAGTCTCTTCACCCAGGATCTGGAGACCGACCCCGGCGATCTGCTCGCCGAATCGGTCCGCGATTACTGGCGGACCTTCGTCTATCCCCTCGACCCGGCGGCCTTCCAGCTCTTCCGGCACGCGGTGGGCGCGGCGGACCCGGAGGCCCTGCAGCGGGCGCTGTCGCGCCTGATCGGCGCCGATGAGGAGCTCATCGACGACGCGGACGGCTGCCTGCTCGAGCCCCACGGCCTGGCCGAGCGCCTGAGCGCCTGGCACGAGGCGTTGGAGGCGATCAAGGCGCCCTGGCGCGAGGAGCGCGAGGCGGTGGAGGCCGAGTTCCTCGATCTGCACCGCCGGGTGCTCAACGGCAATAAGTACAAGAACCCACAGCGCTTACTTGAGCGCATGGCGGCCTGGGCGGACGATCCGGCCCAACCGGTGCCTTTGAATGATCAGGGCAAGCCCGACCCGGGCCTGCTCGAGCGCATGAGCGCCGCCGGCCTGGCGGACCCGTCGCGACACAAGAAGGGCCAGAGCCTGCCGGCCTCGCTCCATCGCGCCTTCCAGGCGCTGGATCGTCACGCGGAACTGGATGCACCCGGGGTGGCAATCCTGCGCGCCGCCGCCTGCTGGATCACCCGGCGTTTCCAGGCCGAGCAGCGCCGCCGGGCGCAGCTCGGTTTCCAGGATCTGCTCACCCGGCTGCGCGATGCCCTGCGCGGCCCCGGCGGCGCCCGTCTGGCGCAGACCATCCGCAGCCAGTTCCCGGTGGCGCTCATCGACGAGTTCCAGGACACCGACCCGGTCCAGTACGAGCTCTTCGAGACGGTGTACCGGATCACGGACAACGACCCCGGGTTGGGGCTGTTCCTCATCGGGGATCCCAAGCAGGCGATCTACGGCTTCCGCGGGGCGGACATCCACAGCTACCTGCGCGCCCGGGCGGCCACCGCGGGGCGGCACTACACGCTGCCGCGCAACTTCCGCTCCAGCGAGGCGCTGGTCGGCGCGGTCAACCAGCTCTTCGCCCGGGCCGAGGAGAACTGGCCCGCGGGCGCCTTCGCCTTCCGGGGTGGCCCCGGGGGCGGGTTGCCCTTCCACCCGGTGCAGGCCCAGGGACGCGCCGAGTGCTTCGAGGAGGCGGGGGCGGAGCACCCGGCGCTGAACCTCTGGTGCCACGACCCTGGCGTGTCGGTGGCGAAAAACGCCTACCTCCCGGTCTACGCCGAGGCGTGTGCCGCGCGCATGGTGGCGTTGCTCAACGGCGGTGCCGCGCGGCCGGCCGTCACCGGGTTCCGCCACCCGGATGGTCGCCTGGAGCCGGTGCGCCCGCGGGATATGGCGGTGCTGGTGCGTGATCGCCACGAGGCGCGCGCCATCCAGGATGCGTTGGCCGCCCGCGATGTGCGCAGTGTCTACCTGTCTGATAACGACTCGGTGCTGGCCACCGCCGAGGCCGACGATCTGGTGCGCTGGCTGCGCGCCTGTGCCGAGCCGACGGAGGAGGGCCTGGTGCGGGCGGCCCTGGCCACGCCCACCCTCGGGCTGGCGCTGAGCGAGCTCGACCGGCTGGTCACCGATGAGCTGGCCTGGGAGCGGCGCATCGAGCAGTTCGGCGGGTATCGCCGACTCTGGCGCAGCCGCGGGGTGCTGGCGATGCTCCACCGCCTCCTGCACGACTTCGGCGTGCCGCAGCGGCTGTTGGCCACTGGCGGCGGCGAGCGCTCGCTGACCAATCTGCTCCATCTCGCCGAGCTGTTGCAGCAGTGGGCGCGCGAGCACGACGGTGAGCAGGCGCTGATCCGCCACCTCGTGGAGCTGCGCCAGCGGGCCCGCAACGGCGTCGAGGATCAGATCCTGCGCCTGGAAAGCGACGAGGACCTGGTCAAGGTGGTGACCATCCATAAGTCCAAGGGGCTGCAGTATCCGTTGGTCTTCCTGCCTTTTGCCTGCACCTTCCGCGCGGTCAGCGCGGGGGACGCGCCCCGCCGGGTGCCGGATCGGGACGGGCGGCTGCGCTGGCGTTTCGAGCTCGATGCGGAGGACGTCGAGGTGGCCGATGCCGAGCGCCTGGCCGAGGACCTGCGGCTATTCTACGTCGCCCTGACCCGCGCCCAGCACGCCTGCTGGGTCGGCATGGCGCCGATCACCCAGGGCAACAACAAGCGCAGCCTGCTCGAGCGCAGCGCGGCGGGCTATCTGCTCGCCGGGCCGGATGGGGTGGAACCCGGGGGGCTTGAGACCGTGTTGGAGCGAGTCGCGGCCGTCGATCCGGGGATCACTGTCAGCGAGCCGCTGCTCGATGCCCCGAGTCGTTTCGTCGGGGATCCGGCGCTGCCGCCGCTCGGCGAGCCGTGTCGGCCCCGGCGGCGGGCCGCGGATGCCTGGTGGATCGCCAGCTACAGCGCCCTGGTCCGCCACGATACCGGCGGGAGCGCCCACCCGGCGCCGGCGAGCGCGGCCGAGGACGTGTTGCGCGAGGAGTCGGGGCAGGCGCCGGCCCAGGAGGCCGGGGGGACGGCCGGCTCTTGGCACGGCTTCCCACGCGGTCCGGATGCCGGCACCTTCCTGCACAACCTTCTGGAGTGGGCGGCGACGCAGTTGGGGCTGGCCGTGGCCGGGTCGCAGCCCGAAGGGCTGGATGCCGAGGTGGAGCGGCGCTGCCGCTTTCGCGGTTGGGAGGATCACACGGCGACGGTGCAGGGCTGGCTGCGCGCGCTGCTCGCTGCCGAGCTCTCCTTGCCCGGTGCGCAGACGCCCCTCGCGCTGGGACGGCTGCAGACCTATCAGGCGGAACTGGAGTTCCTGATCGAGACCCAGCCGCTGCGCGCCGAGCGGCTTGATGAACGGGTGTGCCAGCACCTGCTGCCGGGCCGGGCCCGTCCACCGGTGGCCCCGGCGCGGCTCAACGGCATGCTCAAGGGCTTCATCGACCTGGTCTGCTGCCATGAGGGGCGCTACTACGTCGCCGACTACAAGTCCAACTGGCTTGGCGGTGGCGATGGACACTACGCCCCGGAGCACCTGGAGGCCGAGGTGCTGGAGCGCCGCTACGACCTGCAGCTGGTGATCTACACCCTGGCGCTGCACCGGCTCCTGCGTGCCCGCCTGCCGGATTACGACTACGACCGCCACGTCGGTGGCGGCTTCTATCTCTTTCTGCGCGGCGTACAGGCGCCGGGGCAGGGCGTGTTCCACGCCCGTCCGCCGCGGGCCCTGATCGAGGAGCTCGATGGGTGGCTGCGCGACGGGCCGGATGGGCAGCAGGAGCAGGCGTCGTGAGCGAGCGCTTCGATCAGCAGGCGATCCTCCAGTGGCTGCGCGAGGCCGAGGCGCTGGGCTGGCTGCGCCCGCTGGACGGGGCCCTGGCGGAGTTCCTGCGTGAGCAGGTGCCCGATGCGCCGCCGTTGCTGCTGCTGGCCGCGGCGCTGACCAGTCATCAGGCCGGCCGTGGCCATGTCTGCCTGGATCTCGATCAACTCTGGGAGCGGGCCGAGCCGGTCCTCAGCCTGCCGCCGGAGACCGCCGAAACCCCCGAGCCGGTGAGGCCTCCCGGGGAGCTCCTGGCCGCCGCCGGCGGTCGGGATGCCTTTGAGCGGCAGCTGGCGTGCCCGGAATTGGTGGGCAGCGGCCCCGGATCCACACCGCTGGTGCGCGACGGACCGAGGCTCTACCTGCGCCGCTACTGGGCCTGCGAGCGCACCATCGCCCAGGCGGTGCGCCAGCGCGTCGATGCAGCGGCGCAGTGGCGCGCGCAGCTCGACCCGGCCGCGGTCCGGCGCTGGCTGGATGGGTTGTTCGGCGCGCCGGCGGACGGTGGCCCGGATTGGCAGCGGGTCGCCTGTGCCGTGGCCGCCGGGGGCGGTTTCAGCGTGATCACCGGCGGACCGGGGACCGGCAAGACCACGACGGTGTTGCGCCTGCTGGCGTTGCTGCAGGGGCTCCACGGCGGGGCCCTGCGCATCCGTCTGACGGCGCCCACCGGCAAGGCGGCGGCGCGGCTGAACGCGAGCATCGCCGGGGCGGTGGACCGGCTGGGCCTGGAGGCGTTGGAGGGCGGCGCTGAGCTGCGCGCGCGGATCCCCACCGAGGTGGTGACGGTCCACCGGCTGCTGGGCGCAGGCGGCGGGCGGCGCTTCCGCCACCACGCCGGGGAGCCCCTGGCCGCCGATGTGGTGGTCGTGGATGAGGCGTCGATGATCGATGTGGAGCTGATGGCGGCGCTGCTGGAGGCCCTGCCGGATGGGGCCCGGCTGGTGCTGCTCGGCGACAAGGATCAGTTGGCCTCGGTGGAGGCCGGCGCCATCCTCGGCGAGCTCTGCGCCCGGGCGGATCAGGGCGGTTATCGGCCCGAGAGCGCCGAGTGGCTGGAGGCGGTCAGCGGTCAGCGCATCCCGCCGGCGCTGATCGATCGCGACGGCGGGGGGATCGACCAACACGTCGTCATGCTGCGGCACAGTCACCGCTTCGGTGCCGACAGCGGGATCGGGCGCCTGGCTCGGGCGGTGAATGCCGGTGACCAGGCGGCGGTCGAGGCCTGGGGCTATGGGCACGAGGGCGATCTGGCGCGGGTGAAGCTCGCCGACGGCGAGCACGATCCGGCGCTGATCGACTGGGCGGTGGACGGCGGGCAGACCGGGGTCGGGCATGCGGTCTATCTGCAGGAGATCCAGGCGCTGCGGCCGGGCCGGGATGCGTCCGCCGCGGCCTACGCCGACTGGGCCGCGCAGGTGCTGGGGACGCACGGGGCGTTCCAGTTGCTGGCGGCGCTGCGGCGTGGACCGTACGGGGTCGAGGCCCTGAATGAGCGCCTGGCGGCAGCGCTGCGCCAGCGCGGTCTGATCCACGGGGAGGGGGCCTGGTACGAGGGGCGGCCGGTGATCGTCACCCGCAACGACTATGGCCTGGGGCTGATCAACGGGGATATCGGCATCGCCCTTCGGGTCCCGCGTTCGCTGGTGCAGGGGCCCCAGGCGCAGGGCGCCGAGGAGGACCGGCAGGCGGTGCTGCGGGTTGCCTTCCGCGCCGCCGATGGCAGCGGGCGGATCCGCTGGATCCCGCCCCATCGGCTGGAGTCGGTGGAGACGGCTTTCGCCTTGACGGTGCACAAGGCCCAGGGCTCGGAGTTTCGCCACGCGGCGCTGTTGCTGCCGGATCGGCCCAGCCCGGTGCTCACCCGGGAGCTCCTCTACACCGGCATCACCCGGGCCAGTCAGTGGTTCACGTTGCTGGAGTCGCAACCGGGCGTCCTGAAGGCGGCGGTGCGCCAGCGTACGGTGCGTGGCGGTGGCCTGCGGGCCATGCTCGAGGACTTCGGCTAGGCGGCCGCCGGTGAGGGCGCACAAAAAAAAGCCGCCCTGGAGGGCGGCGAACGTCATCGTCATGTGGAGTCGGAAACGCTGGTGGCGGCTGGGGGCGGCCGCCGGTGTTGCGGAGGATCGTTGGCGATAGCTCGAACGTTACGGTTCCTACCTTAAGCATCGCGCCCCGATGCGTACAGTCTTTATTCTGAACCGCTGTGATAGCACAAACCTATTGGGGCGCCGCGGTCCGGCTCACAGCTCCTGGCTGATCGCCATGGCGCAGTGGCGGGGCCCGCACATCGAGCAGAAGGAAGCCTCTTTGTGGGAGGCCTTCGGCAGCGTCTCGTCGTGATAGGCACGGGCCCGCTCCGGGTCCAGAGAGAGGTTGAACTGGTCCTCCCAGCGGAACTCGTAGCGGGCGCGGGAGAGCGCATCGTCCCGATCGCGTGCCCCCGGGTGGCCGCGCGCCACATCCGCCGCGTGGGCGGCCGCCTTGTAGGTGACGATGCCGGTGCGCACGTCATCGGCGTTGGGCAGCCCCAGGTGCTCCTTCGGGGTGACGTAGCAGAGCATCGCCGTGCCGTGCCAGCCGATCTGTGCCGCGCCAATGGCCGAGGTGATGTGGTCGTACCCCGGCGCGATGTCGGTGACGATGGGGCCGAGGGTGTAGAACGGGGCCTGAAGGCAGGTCTCGCTCTGCAGGCGCATGTTCTCCTCGATCTGGTTCATCGGGATGTGCCCCGGTCCCTCGATGATGACCTGCACGCCGCGCGCCCAAGCGCGTTCAGTGAGCGCACCCAGGGTCCGCAGCTCGGCCAGCTGTGCCTCGTCCGAGGCATCGGCCACGGAGCCCGGCCGCAGGCCGTCACCGAGGGAGATGGTGATGTCGTAGCGGGCCAGGATTTCGCAGATCTCGTCGAAGCGCTCGTAGAGGAAGCTCTCGGCCTGGTGGTGGCTGCACCACTTGGCCATGACCGATCCGCCGCGGGAGACGATCCCGGTCAGACGGCCGCGGGCCAGGTCGACGTGGTTGTAGCGTACGCCCGCATGGATGGTGAAGTAGTCCACCCCTTGTTCGGCCTGTTCGATGAGGGTGTCGCGGAACACCTCCCAAGTGAGGTCTTCCGGGCGTCCGGCCTTCTCCAGCGCTTGGTAGATCGGCACGGTGCCGATCGGCACCGGCGAGTTGCGCAGCAGCCAGGCGCGGGTCTCGTGGATAGCCTCGCCGGTGGACAGGTCCATGACGGTGTCGGCGCCCCAGCGCACGGCGTGGATGAGCTTCTCGAGCTCTTCCGGGATGCCGGAACTCAGCGGCGAGTTGCCGATGTTGGCGTTGACCTTGACCTTGAAATGGCGGCCGATGGCCATCGGCTCCGCCTCGGGGTGGCGATGATTGGCCGGGATCACGGCCCGCCCGCGGGCGATCTCGTCGCGCACGAACTCCGCCGACAGGCCCTCGCGCAGGGCGACGTACTCCATCTCCGGGGTGATGACGCCGGCACGCGCGTGGTCGAGCTGGGTGGGGGTCCTGGTGCCGCGCTCGGCGATCCAGGGAGCGCGGACGGGGTGGATGCCCCGGGCGGGGTCGAGCTTGGCCTCGGCATCCGTGTAGGGGCCGCCGGTGTCGTAGACGCGCAGGGGCGGGTTCTCGCGCGGCCCGTCGCTGGTCTGGGTCGGGCTCTGGACGATCTCGCGCATGGCCACCCGGAGATCCTCCCGGCTTCCCTGCAGGTAGACCCGGTGCGAAGCCGGGAACGGGCCGGCGGCTGCACAGGCACGCTCGCGGACGGCTTGGCTGAGCGGACAGTTGCTGGTGTCGCGGGTCTGATCCGGGGTCGGCGGACGGGTGGTTGCGGAATCCATCTCGTTCAAGGCTCCATCTCCCTTGTCATTGGCCGTTTGGAGACGGAGCGGGGCGGGTGTAGAGCGTGCGGGCTCAGTCCGAGGCTGGCGCGCACCACCCGGAAGCTCCCTACGCCGGTACGAACCGGATCAGGTTCCAAGGGACTCTCTCAGCCCCCCGGCCGGCTGGCCGGGGGGCACCCCCGCTTCCGTCTTGAGCCGCATTAGAGCATTTGCGGATCAGGTGTGCAAAGATGCCCCCTAGGGCCTGCAGGAAGCGGAGGTTGCCATGGGAGCGGAGCGCCAGGACCCTCGGGTGTGGCTTGAGCGTTGGTTCCAGGCGGCTTTGGCGGCGGTGGATCCGGCCCGTTGTCTGCCCCCCATGCTCCCGGAGCCCGGGGCGGGCAGGACGGTGGTTGTGGGCGCTGGCAAGGCGGCTGCCTCGATGGCAGCAGCCGTCGAAACGAACTGGACTGGCCCGCTGAGCGGCACCGTGATCGTGCCGTACGGACACGCCATGGCTACCGGCAGCATTGTGGTGCGCGAGGCCGGCCATCCGGTGCCGGACGAGGCGGGTGTTGAAGCGACGCAGGAGCTGCTCGGCCAGCTCGACGGCCTGGGGTCGGACGACTTGGTCCTGGTGCTGCTCTCCGGGGGTGGGTCGGCGCTGCTGACCGCCCCTGCACCGCCGCTGACCTTGGCTGGGAAGCAGGCGACAACCCGGGCCCTGCTGCGCAGCGGTGCACCGATCGATGCCATCAACACCGTCCGCCGTCACCTGTCGGCAGTGAAGGGCGGGCGCCTGGCTGCGCGCGCCCACCCGGCACGGGTCGTCACCCTGCTGATCTCCGACGTGCCGGGAGACGATCCGGCGACCATCGCCTCCGGCCCCACCAGCCCGGATACTTCGACACCGGAGGATGCGCGCCGAATCCTGGATCGTTATCAAGTGCCCTGCGACCCCTCGGTCACCGCAGCGCTGGAGCAGGCGCAGCCACCCCCGCGGCCCGATGATGCGCGTCTGCGGCGCGTGTCATGCCATGTGGTCGCCGGGGCTCAGGCAGCCCTGCAGGCCGCGGCGCAGGCGGCCCGGGCGGATGGTGTGACCCCGCTGGTACTGGGCGACACCATCGAGGGCGAGGCCCGCGAGGTGGCGCGCGTACTGATTGGCATGGGTCGCTCCTGCCGGCGTTGGGGCGCGCCGGTGCCGCCGCCCTGTGTGCTGCTCTCCGGTGGCGAGACCTCGGTGACCGTGCGCGGTTCGGGCCGGGGGGGTCGCAACACCGAGCTGGCCCTGGCGGCGGCCCTGGCTGCCGACGGGATCCCGGGCTTCCACCTGCTCTGCGCCGATACCGACGGCATCGACGGCAGTGAAGACAACGCCGGCGCGCTGGTCGATCCGGCCACCCTGGAACGCGCCTGTGCCCAAGGGCTGGACGCCTGGGCGCACCTGGCGGAGAACGACAGCTACGGCTTCTTTGAGGCCGTCGGGGGGCTGCTGCACACCGGGCCGACGCTGACCAACGTCAACGACTTCCGCGCGCTCCTGGTCCCGTAGGCAAATCCCGCGGGCCGTTTAAGGTGTCCCGGTTCCGGGGAGGGGACCTACACTGGACGGGAAGGACCGTGGTCAACCGTGGAGGTAGTCGAGATGAGTCTGACCGAGAAGACGTGCGTGCCGTGCCAGGGCGGCGTGGCGCCCATGGACCGGGAGCAGGCGGAGGGCATGCTGGCGCAGGTCCCCGAGTGGTCCCTGGATGCCGATGCCCGGATGATCTACCGGCGTTTCAAGTTCCGCAACTTCATTGATGCTCTGGCCTTCGTCAATCGGGTCACGGAAGTGGCCGAGGCGGAGGATCACCACCCGGACATCCTCCTCGGCTACGGCTACGCCGAGGTGCAGATCCAGACGCACAAGATCGAGGGGTTGCACGAGAACGACTTCATCCTCGCCGCCAAGGTCGATGCCCTGGGCGCCTAGTCCGGATCGTCGCCCCAGTGCCCGGAGCGTCCGCCTCGCTTGTGCACGAGACGGACGCCGCCAATTTCCATGCCGCGGTCGAGCCCCTTGCACATGTCGTAGACGGTCAGCAGGGCTGTCTGCACCGCGGTGAGCGCCTCCATCTCCACCCCGGTGGCGCTGGTGGTTTCAACCCGGGTGCGGCAATGGACCCGGTGGCTTTCCGCCTGCAGGGTCAACGTAACCTCGGCGTGACTCAACGCCACGGGGTGGCACAGGGGGACGAGTTCTGCCGTGCGCTTGGCGGCCATCAGCCCGGCGATGCGGGCCGTGGCCAAGGCGTCGCCCTTTTTCAGGTTGCCGGCCTCCAGGGCCGAGAAGGCCGATTCCGACAGGGCGATCCAGCCCTCGGCGACGGCCACCCGTCGCGTGGCCGCCTTATCGCCGATATCGACGATGTGCGCCTCGCCGCTACCTGTCAGGTGGGGCAGCGGTGAGGCGGCTTGATCCTTGTGGCCAGACCCGTCGCCCATGGGCGTGCCTCCTCGGCGGGGGCTCCGGTCAATCCTGGACGTAGTAGCTGCGCTGCACGCCCAGGTTGTCGTCTAGCTCGTAGACCAGCGGCCGTCCGGTGGGAATCTCGACCTTCATGATCGCGTCATCAGCCAGCCCGTCGAGGTGCTTGACCAGCGCACGCAGGCTGTTGCCGTGGGCGGCGATGAGCACGCAGTCGTACTGGCGCAGCGCCGGTGCGATCTCGCGCTCCCAGCAGGGGAGCACGCGCTCCAGGGTCAGCTTGAGCGACTCCGTACCCGGCAGCTGCTGCGGATCCAAATCGGCGTAGCGCGGATCGTGGCGCGGGTGGCGTTCGTCGTCCGGCTCCAGGGCCGGGGGCGGGGTGTCGTAGCTGCGCCGCCAGATGTGGACCTGCTCGTCGCCGTACTGCTCGGCCGTTTCCGCTTTGTTCAGGCCGGTGAGTGCACCGTAGTGGCGCTCATTCAGCCGCCAGTCCTTGATCTCGGGGATCCACATGCGGTCGAGTTCGGCGAGGCTCAACCAAAGGGTGCGAATGGCCCGTTTAAGCACCGAGGTGTAGGCGACCTGCGGGGTGATCCCCGCCTCGCGTAGGGCGACGCCTGCCTCCCGGGCTTCGTCGATCCCCTGATCGCTCAGGTCGACGTCGTACCAGCCCGTGAACCGGTTCTCGAGATTCCAGATGCTCTGGCCGTGACGCAGTAGAACGAGTTTCGGCATCAGGTTCACACCCTCCGTGACGGAAAGGGCCGATAGTGTAATGCCTCGGGCCGTCCTCGGCGAGGGGGGGCGCCGTTGTGACGGCGCACGCTACGGGTTGTATGGTAACGCCATTCACGTGGTTCAAGTGGAGGATGAAGTGGCGCAAGAAATCGAGCGCAAGTTTCTGCTCAGCGGCGATGATTGGCGTGAGCATGCCGATACCGGACAGCGCATGCGCCAGGGGTATTTGGTGGGGGCGCAGCGCGCCTCGATCCGTGTGCGCGTCGCCGGAGAGCAGGCGTGGCTGAACATCAAGAGCGCCACCCTGGGAGTGGAACGCCGTGAGTACGAGTATCCGATCCCGCTGCGGGATGCCGAGGAGATGCTCGCGGAGCTCTGCGAGCGGCCGCAGATCGAGAAGGTGCGCTACGAGGTGCCGTGGGCGGGGCATACTTGGGAGGTTGATGTCTTCGAGGGCGACAACGCGGGACTGGTGGTTGCCGAAATCGAGCTCGGCGATGCCGATGAGGACTTCGAGTGCCCCCCTTGGGTCGGCGAGGAGGTCTCCGATGACCCGCGCTACTACAACGTCTGCCTCATCCACAACCCCTACTCGCAATGGGCCGCGCGGTGAGCCGTGCCCTGCCGCAACGCTGGCTGGGTGTTGATCTGCCGGCGCAGCGGTTGACCCTCCACGAGGGGGAGGCCGCGCTGCGCGTGTTCCCGGTGGCCACGGCTGCCCGCGGTCCCGGGGAGCGCCATGGCGGTGGCGGGACCCCGCGCGGCTGGCACTCCGTGCGGGCCCGCATCGGCGCCGATCAGCCCTGCCGGGCGGTGTTCGTGGCCCGGCGCCCGACCGGCGAGGTGTGGACACCGGCCCTGCACCGAGAGCACCCGCAGCGTGACTGGATCCTGAGTCGTATCCTGTGGCTATCCGGCCTGGAGCGCGGGGTGAATCGCCTCGGTGCGGTGGATACCATGAAGCGGTTCATCTACATCCACGGGTGCCCGGACAGCGAGCCTGTCGGTGTGCCGTGCTCCCACGGATGCATCCGCATGCGCAACGCGGACGTGATCGAGCTGTTCGACGCGGTGGATGCGGGCACCCCGGTCTGGATCGGTTCGCGCTGGCCGAGCCGGCCGATGCCGACCCGGGGCGGCTGATTCGGGGCGACAGGGAGGGGCACGCCATGCTGGGCCCGTTGATGATCGGTATCGAGGGGGTGGAACTCCCCGCGCAGTCGCGGGAACTCCTGCGCCACCCGGCCGTCGGTGGCGTCGTCCTCTTTGCCCGCAACTTTCAGAATGTGCAGCAACTGCATGATCTCACGCGGGACATCCACGCCGTGCGCGAGCCGCCGCTGTTGATCGCGGTGGATCAGGAGGGTGGGCGCGTGCAGCGATTCCGCGAGGGGTTCACGCCGCTTCCCCCCGCTTCTTGGCTGGGTCGCCTGAACGATCTCGACCCGCATCAGGCTCGGCTGACCGCACAGAGGACCGCGTGGGTCATGGCTGCGGAGCTCCGCGCCTGCGGAGTGGATCTGAGCTTCGCCCCGGTGCTGGATCTCGATGGCGGGATCAGCCGCGTCATTGGCGCGCGCGCCCTGCACGGGGATCCGGCCACGGTGGCGCGGTTGGGGCATGCCTGGATGCGCGGTATGCGCCAGGCGGGTATGGCGGCGGTAGGCAAGCACTTCCCGGGGCACGGCTCGGTTGAGGCTGACAGTCACGTTGCGCTGCCGTGCGATGGGCGGCCATTGGCAGAGATCGCGCGCCGGGATCTGGTACCCTTTCAGCGCCTGGCCGCCGCCGGGCTGCCGGGGATCATGGCGGCGCACGTGGTCTACCCCGAGGTGGATGACCGGCCCGCCGGGTTCTCCCGGCGCTGGATCGGTGACATCCTGCGTCGTCGCGTGGGCTTCCTCGGGGCCGTTTTCAGTGACGACCTCGGTATGCGCGGGGCGGAGACGGCCGGCACCATGCTGGAACGGGTGGATGCGTGCCTCGGGGCCGGCTGCGATGCAGCGCTGGTCTGCGATCCGCCGCAGGCCGAGGCGCTGCTCGGCGAGGTCGCGGCAGACCGCTGGCTGGAACCTGCATCCGGACTGCGTATGGTGCGTATGCATGGTCGGCCGGCCCCGGCATGGTCCGAACTCCAGGAGGATGCTGCCTATCAGGCAGCGGTCCGCGAGCTGACTGAGGGGATCCCGGGCTTCGAGGCGCCGGGGTGAGTCCATCGAAATCGACAACGGTAAAAGACAACGGTACCAGGAGGGCTGCGATGCCTTGGGACGATGCCCCGGATCTGCGCGGGGCCGAACTGATCCATGACCGGCGGGCCATCGAGCGGGCCCTGGACCGCATGGCCGCGGAGATCACCGAGGATCTCGGCGGGCGCAACCCGCTGATCCTGGGCGTCATGATCGGCGGGATGATCCCGGCAGGGCGGCTGCTGCCGCGCCTGGAGTTCCCGCTCGAGGTCGACTATGTCCACGCCACCCGGTACCGCAACGAACTCAGCGGCCAGGATCTGGTGTGGCATGCGCTACCCACGACGCCGATGGAGGGGCGAGACCTGCTGATCGTCGATGACATCCTGGATGAGGGCCATACGCTGGCCGGGATCATCGAGGCCTTCCGCAACGGCGGGGCGCGCTCGGTGCGAACCGCCGTGTTGGTCGATAAGCGCCACGATCGCAAGTTCGAGGGGCTGTGCGCCGACTACGTCGGGCTCGAAGTGGAGGACCGCTACGTCTTCGGCGCCGGGATGGACTGCCGGGGGCTGGGGCGCAACGCCGATGGCATCTACGCCATCGATGCCCGCACCGAGCAGGCCGCAAGGTCGCAACAGGAACCGGATACGGAGGAGCGTTGATGAGTGTTGGCATTATCGGCGGGACCGGGCTGACCTCCCTCGAGGGGCTGGAAATCACCCGTCGCGAGGTGGTCCGGACTCCGTTCGGCGAGCCATCGGCGCCATTGATCCACGGCACATTCCGTGGCCACGATGTCACCTTCTTGGCGCGCCACGGCCACAGCCACAATATCCCGCCGCACCAGGTCAACTATCGCGCCAACATCTGGGCCCTGCGTCACGTCGGCGTCGACCGGGTGATCGCCGTCGCGGCGGTCGGTGGCCTAGGGGAGGAGTACGCGCCGCGCCGGGTCGCGATCCCGGATCAGATCATCGACTACACGCACTCGCGTATCGCCACCTTTTACCACCAGGATCTGGATCACGTTACCCACATCGATTTCACCTATCCCTACGACGGCACTGTGCGGGAGTGGCTGCTCGGCGCCGCGCGCGAGGCCGGCGTCGATGCGATCGATGGCGGCACCTACGGCGCCACCCAGGGGCCGCGCCTGGAGACGGCTGCGGAGATCCGCCGCATGCGCCGGGACGGCTGCGATCTGGTGGGGATGACCGGCATGCCGGAGGCGGCGTTGGCGCGCGAGGCCGAGTTGCGCTACGCCCACTGCGCCGTGGTGGCCAATTGGGCCGCCGGCATGGGCGACGGGGCGGAGCTGTCCATGGACGAGATCCGCGATCACCTCCTCCACGGCATGGAGGCGGTGCGCAGGATCATCGCGGCGCTGAGCTAGACGACCGGCCCAGACGGAAGCCGGCGACGCGCAACGCGTCGCCGGTCGGCCCCCGAACGGGGCGCCTTCGGTCAGCCGTCGGGCGGTTGGTCGGCTGGGTGGATGATGATGAGCACGCCCAGAGCTGGATGGTCCAGGTAATGGAGCTCGCCGCTGCGCATGCGGCGGTTTTCTTGCATACGGTGGAGCGGGGCCCGAATCTGCTCGGCCTCATCGATCTCCCGCCCGACCGCTCGCCAGTGCAGACGCAGATCGACTGCGGCGTGGAGGAAGCGCTCCCGATAGATGCGGATCAGCCCAAAGGCCGGGGGCTGATACTGTGGGTCGCGGAGTTCCTGGTTCCGGGCCTCGGCCTCGGTGGGCGGCGTCCAGTGGTAGGGCACAGGGACCGCTACGGCCCGGTCCCGCCCGACGCCCGGCTGCAGCCAGGCGAGGTGGTACAGCGGCTGGTAGGCGTCGGATCGGGTCAGGGCTCCCCAGTGGGCGGTTAACCGCCGCCGCTCGGCGGGCAGGCAGTGTAGGCGGGTCTCTTGGGCGTCCAGATCGTCGGTCTCGATTTCGGCCGAGGCCGGGTCGTCCTCGATGCCGAGTTCCCGCCGGCTCGCCTGGTCGCTTCCACATCCGGCCGGAATCTGCCAGAGCGGGTAATGGGGGAGGTCGGCGCGGGTTGGCCAGCGCTCGGCGTGGCGCCCGCCCTGTTCCCACTGCCGGAAGACGATGACCTCCACCTCGTACCATTCATCCGCCTCGGCCGCCTGTGCCGACACGGACACGCCCGCGCCCCCGGTGAGCAGAAGCGTCGCGCTCAGTACCACGCCCGCAAGCCCGCGCCGCGGTCTCCGCGTGCCGGGAGTCACCCCTCTCATCCTGCCACCTCCTCGCTGGCGTGAAGCCTCTCCAGAAGTCGCTCGATCACTTCGAAGCGGGTCTGCTCATCGCTGAGATCGGCACGGACGTGGAGACGCTGCTGCCCGTCCAGGCGGTACTTGTCGGGCTCCTGCTGAACCATCTGAACCAGGCGAGCCGGATCGATTTGGGGCTGTGGGCCGAACTGGATGGTCCCGCCGGAGGGGCCGGCCTCGATCTTGCGAATGCCCAGCGCCTCGGCCCGAAGCTTGAGGGCGGCCGTCCGGAAGAGGTTGCGTGCTGCATCGGGCAGCAGGCCGAAGCGGTCGATCATCTCCACCTGGAGCTCTTCGAGGTCGGCGTCGCTGCGGGCGCTGCTGATCCGCTTGTACTGCACCAGGCGGGTGTGGACATCCGGCAGGTAGTCGGCCGGGAGCAGGGCGGAAAGGCGCAGGTCCACCTCCACACCGCTCTCCAGCTCGGCCTCCGGTGCCGGATCGCGTCCGGCCTTGAGATCCTTGACCGCCCGCTCGAGGAGCTGACTGTACAGCGTGAACCCGACCTCCTGGATCTGTCCGCTCTGCTCATCGCCGAGCAGCTCACCGGCGCCGCGGATCTCCAGGTCGTGGGAGGCAAGCGCGAAACCGACGCCGAGGTCCTCGAGCTGAGAGATAGCCTCCAGACGCTTGAGCGCGTCGGCGGTCATCGCGCTCGGCGGCGGCGCGAGCAGATAGGCGTAGGCCCGGTGGTGGGAGCGCCCGACGCGGCCGCGAAGCTGGTGCAACTGGGCGAGCCCAAAACGATCGGCCCGATGGATAATGATCGTATTGGCGGTGGGGATATCGATCCCCGATTCGATGATCGTGGTACACACCAGGATATCGAAGCGTTGGTGGTAGAAGTCGAGCATCACCTGCTCGAGTTCCCGCTCGCGCATCTGGCCGTGGGCAACACCGATCCGCGCTTCCGGCATCAGCTCACGCAGATGGTTGGCGGTGCGATCGATCGTCTTGACGTCGTTGTAGAGGAAATAGGCCTGCCCGCCCCGCTGGAGTTCCCGCTGGCAGGCCTCGCGGATGAGGCCGTCGTTCCATTCGTGGACAAAGGTCTTCACCGCCAGGCGTCGCTCCGGCGGCGTGGCGATGATCGACAGGTCCCGGATACCCGCCAGGGACATGTTTAGGGTGCGCGGGATGGGCGTGGCGGTCAGGGTCAGGACATCGACCTCGGCGCGGAGGCGCTTGAGCCGTTCCTTCTGCCGGACGCCGAAGCGCTGCTCCTCGTCGATGATCACCAGCCCCAGGTTCTTGAACTGGATCTCGCTGCCGAGCAGCTTGTGGGTGCCGATGACGATGTCGGCTTGTCCGTTGGCGATCCGATCCAGGGCCTGCTCGTTGCCCTTCTTGCCCGTGAAGCGCGACAGCGACTCGATGCGCACGGGCCAGTCGGCGAAGCGGTCGGCGAAGTTCTGGTAGTGCTGCTGCGCCAGCAGGGTCGTCGGCACCAGCATGGCCACCTGGCGCCCGGCCTGCACACCGGCGAAGGCGGCCCGCATGGCCACCTCGGTCTTGCCGAAGCCGACATCGCCGCAGACCACCCGGTCCATGGGCTGATCCGAGCGCAGATCCTGAAGGACCGCCTGGATGGCCGCTTGTTGGTCCGGTGTCTCTTCGAAGGGGAAGGCGGCGGCGAAGGCCTCATAGGCCTCGTCGTCGAACAGACAGGCATCGCCGGCCCGGGCCTGACGCCGCGCGTAGAGGTCGAGCAACTCGGCGGCCACGTCGCGGGCGCGCTTGGCCGCCCGGCGCCGCGCCTTATCCCACTGATCGCTGCCCAGGCGGTGCTGCGGGGCCTCATCGGCGTCGGCCCCGGTGTAGCGCGAGATCCGATCCAGCGCGGAAACCGGGACGTAGAGCTTGTCGCCGCCCGCGTACTCGAGGGTGAGGAATTCGGTGGTAACGTCCCCGACGGTGAGGCTCTGCAGGCCGACATAGCGGCCGACCCCGTGGTCCTCGTGGACTACCGGGGCGCCCTCGTGCAGGTCGGAGAGGTCGCGGATCACCGCCGCCGGGTCGGTGGAGGCACTGGAGCGCCGGCGCCGGCTTTGCCGGGCGCGCTCGCCGTAGAGCGCGCTCTCCGGAATGATAGCCATCCCGTCAATGCGCGCGCCGCTCTCCAGCGGGGCGACGGTGATCGCCGCCGTCGCGTCGCCGTCGAGGAATTCGCGCCAGCCACGCACCGGCTCAGCCTCGATGCCGGCTCGGGTCAGCCGTTCCTGCAGCCCCTGGCGGCGTCCGGCGCTCTCGGCAGTGAACAGGACCCGTCCGTTGTGTCCGGCGTGGAAGTGCTCGAGCCGTTCCAGTGGTCTTTCCGCCTGGGGCCGGGCGGCCAGCTCGGGCAGGGCGCTGACTTCGGCCTCGGCGCCGCGCCCGGGTTCGGTGTGCAGCGCCACCTGGGGGCAGCGGTTGAGGCCGGCGCGTAGCTCGTCCCCGTCGAGGAAGACTCGACGGGGCGGCAGTGGGGGACGGTCCATATCGCCAGTGCGCTGCTCGTAACGGTCCTGAACCTGCCGCCAGAAGCTGTCCGCCGCTTCGTCGACCCCCTCCAGACGCACAGACAGGGTCCCTTCCGGCAGGTAGTCGAACAGCGTGGCCGTCTCCTCGAAGAAGAGCGGCAGGTAGTACTCGATCCCCCCGGGGATGCGGCCCTCGCTGACGGCGCGATAGAGGAAGCTGCGCCCCGGATCGCCCTCGAACTCGGCCCGGAATGCCTGTCTGAAGCGGGTGACCCCGTCCTCGTCGGTGGGGAACTCCCGGCCCGGCAGTAGCTCGATGGCGTCGACCTTCTCGGTGGTGCGCTGGGTCTCGGGATCGAAGCGGCGCAGGCTCTCGACCTCGTCGTCGAACAGGTCGATGCGATAGGGCGTTTCGCCTCCCATCGGGAAGAGATCGAGTAGGGCGCCCCGGACCGCGAATTCACCGTGTTCGCCGACCTCGGGGACGCATCGGTAGCCGGCGGCCTCCAGACGTCGGCGCATGGATTCGATCTCCAGCTGGTCGCCGGGACGCAGCATCAGCGATCGACCCTCGAGCCAGCCGCGCGGCGGCAGGCGATGCATGAGGGTTGCCACCGGAACCACCAGAACGCCGCGGTCCATCCCCGGCAGGCGGTAGAGCCCGAGCAGACGCTCCGAGATGATGTCCTGATGCGGGGAGAAGACGTCGTAGGGCAGGGTTTCCCAGTCCGGAAAGCCGAGCACGGACGCGTCGTCTCCCAGGAAAAAACCGAGCGCCTCTTGCAGGGCGGCGGCCTGCTGCGGCGTTCCGGTAACTGCGATGACTGGTCCGTCATGCTGCCGGGCGGCTTCCGCGATGGCTAGCGGCTGGGCCGCGCCGAGCAGCCCGGACCAGTCCCGCCGCTCGGCGGGGCGTCGGGGTAGGGGCAGATCGCCGAGCAACACGCCGCTAACCGCTCCGGCTCCAGCCGAACAGCCAGGTCTCGGGGTCGGGGATCGGCTCCCGCGCATTGAGCTGACGCATGCCGTAGATACAGCGTACGAGCAGCCAGATAGTCAGGAACACGCCGAGCAGGAAACCGAGGCCGTAAAGGGGCATGGTGATGATGGCCACTGCGAAGATCAGCAGACCGATCCAGAAGGTGTTGATCTGGAATTGGTAGTGGCTCTGGACCCAAGGCGCTGCGTCACGGCGCTGCATATAGGCGACGATCACCCCGATGACCGCCGTCAGGCCGATGAACAGGCTACCCAGGTGAAGGATGTAGACCGCCCACGGGGCGACGCCGGGGGGCGTGTCGGCGGGCGGCTGCTGGCCGTTTTCCGTCTCTTGCATCGGTTCGCCTCACACTAGCGGATACCAGAGGCTGAGCATATTACCAGCCCGGCGCGGCGCCGTCCTACGCGTCTCCCGGGGTGTCGAGGTAGCGCCGGGCGAGGCCTTGGTAGGCTTCAATGCGCCGGTCGCGCAGGAACGGCCACATGCGCCGGACCTCCTCGGTGCGGTGGAGGTCGAGGCGGACAACGAGGACGGTCTCTTCCTCGCCGCCGCGGGCAAGGATCTCGCCCTGTGGGCCGCAGACGAAGCTGCGGCCCCAGAAACGGGCGGCCGGCTCGGTGCCCACCCGGTTGCACGCTGCCACCGGTAGGCCGTTGGCGATGGCGTGACCGCGCTGGATGGTCTCCCAGGCCTCGAGTTGCCGCGCCTGCTCATCGGCGGGCTCCTCCGGGGCGAAGCCGATGGCGGTGGGGTAGAGCAGGATTTCGGCCCCGGCGAGGGCCATGAGCCGGGCTGCCTCCGGGAACCACTGATCCCAGCACACCAGCACGCCCAGCCGCCCGGCGGAGGTGTCCACGGGGGTGAAGCCGCCATCGCCGGGGGTGAAGTAGAACTTCTCGTAATAGCCCGGGTCATCCGGAATGTGCATCTTACGATAGGTGCCGGCCAGCGTGCCGTCGCGCTCGAGCACCACCGCGGTGTTGTGGTAGAGCCCGGCCGCCCGGCGTTCGAAGAGCGAGCCGATGACCACCACGCCGTGTTCAGCAGCCGCCCGGCCCAGCCGCTCGGTCCCCGGGCCCGGGATGGGCTCAGCTGCGTCGAAATGGGCCGGGTGCTCCTCGTAACACGGGTAGTGCCCGCAATGTAGCTCCTGAAGCAGGACCACATCGGCCCCCGCCTCGGCGGCGCGGGCAATCCCCGCCTCCGAGCGTTCCAGGTTCTCTTGCCGGTCCGCACTGCACGGATGCTGGACCAGACCGAGCGTGGTTTGGCGGCTCATGCCTCGTGAACCCTCCCTGCGCCCGCAGTTGGCGCGGCCAGACCATCGACGATGACGCCCTCCGGCAGCTGCATCGTGGCGCAGTGAATGCTGCCGCCCTGGCGAATGAGGTCCCGCGCCGGCACCCGGACGATATCGCGATCCGGGCAGGCCTGGGCGAGCCGCGCGCAGGCCACTGCATCCGCAGGGTCGTCGTAGACCGGCACCAGCACGGCGCCATTGATGAAGACGAAATTGGCGTAGGTCGCGGGGAGGCGGTTGCCATTTTCGTCATGGATCGGGGCCGGGAGGGGCAGCCCGATCAGCCGGTAGGGCTCGCCGTGGAGGGTGCGTGCGGCGCTCAGCTCGGCGCGCAGCGCCTCCAGCGGTGCATGATGCGGGTCGTCGCGGTCCTCGCAGACCGCGTGGGCGATGGTGTGGCGGTCGACAAAGCGGGCCAGCATGTCGACATGGCCGTCGGTGTCGTCGCCGCAGAGCCAGCCCGACTCCAGCCAGAGTACACGGCGGACGCCGAGGCGGGCGCGGAGCTGGGCCTCCACTTCCTCGCGCCCGGAATCCTTGTTTCTATTGGGGTTGAGCAGGCAACGCGAGGTGGTCAGCAGGGTGCCGGCGCCGTCGCTGTCGATGCTGCCGCCTTCGAGGATCCACTCGATGCGCCGGTAGGACTCCCCCCCGACGACGCCCTCCTCGGTGAGTCTCCGCGTCAGGCGGTCGTCCTCGGCGGCGGCATAGCGCCCGCCCCACCCGTTGAAGCGGAAATCGAGCAGCTGCGCCCGGCCGCCCGCGCGCAGGACGGTGATCGGGCCGTGGTCCCGTGCCCAGACATCGTCGGAAGGCGCTTCGCTAAAGATCAGGCGCTGCGCCGGAACCCCCGCGGAGCGCAGGCGGTTGCGCACGCGGCCACTGGTTCGGCTGTCGGGACAGACGACAAGTACGGGCTGGTACTGCGCCGCAGCCGCAGCCAGGCGCTCGAGATTAGCCTCGGCGGCGGCGAGGTGTTCGCCCCAGTCGCCGCCGGAGTGGGGCCAAGTGAGCATCAGCGCTGCCTGGCGCTCCCATTCGGCGGGGAGGCGCGGATGTTGGCAATCGGGGTGAACGGGCGCGGACATGGCGTTGGTCGGATCCCGAAAAGGCGACACGGACTATACCCGATCACCGAGTCATGTAAAGGGTATGAGCGATGTGCCGCGGACGCGTAGACTGAGCGCGGATCAAGCCCGGAGGAGCCGTGTCGTGGAATTCGAGCAGGGGTTGACGGAGGCGCGACTGGTCCGCCGTTACAGGCGTTTTCTTGCCGATGTGGAGGACGCTGGCGGCCGACAGTGGACCGTGCACTGCCCGAATACCGGCTCGATGCTCGGTTGCACCGAGCCTGGCTCGCGGGTGTGGCTCAGCCACTCCGCGCGCCCCGGTCGGAAGTATGCGCACACCTGGGAACTGGTCGAGCTGCCGGGGTCGATCGTAGTGGGGGTCCACACTGGGCGCGCCAACGCGCTGGTCGGCGAGGCGCTGGATGCCGGATTGCTGCCCGGGTTGTCGGCTTACGCCACGCGTCGCCGCGAGGTCCGGGTGCCGGACGCCCCCATGCGTGCCGACTGGCTTCTGGAGGACCATCCGGGCGGGGAACCGCCGTGCTTTGTTGAGGTCAAGAACGTGACAGCGGCGGTGGAGCACGGCCGGGCGCTGTTCCCGGATGCGGTCACCGAGCGCGGGCGGCGGCATCTGGAGGTCCTTGCCGACTGGGTCCGCGGTGGTGGCCGTGCCGCCTTGATCTTCTGCGTGCAGCGCAGCGATGCGCTGGAGGTGCGTCCGGCCGAGTCGATCGACCCGCGCTATGCCGAGGCGCTGCGCGAGGCCGCAGCGGCGGGCGTCGACCTGCGGGCGATCCGGCTGCATCCGAGCGCCACCGGGATCCGCCCCGACTGTCCCCTGCCGGTCCATCATCAAGAGGAGCCGTAGTCCGTTGTTCCGACCTGTAGAGCTGTTCATCGGCCTTCGCTACACCCGGGCCCGCCGGCGGGGGCACTTCGTCTCGTTCATCTCCATGACCTCGATGATCGGCATCGCCCTGGGCGTGGCGGCCCTGATTACCGTGCTCTCGGTCATGAACGGGTTCGAGCGTGAGCTGCGCGAGCGGATCCTCGGCATGGTCTCGCACGCCGAGGTGCATGGCGCTCAGCGCCAGGTGGATGATTGGCCTGGGGTGCTGGAACGCGCCGAGCAACATCCCCGTGTGGTGGGGGCCGCGCCGTTCATCGACGGAGAGGTCATGGTGACCCGCGGCGGCCAGGTTAGCGGGACGCTGATCCGTGGCGTGGATCCGGATCGGGAGCCTCGTGTTTCCGATGTGCTGGATCAGGTCATCGCCGGGGATGCGCAACTGGAAGCCGGGGAGTTCGGGCTGATCATGGGCTCGGCCCTGGCGCGCGAGCTCGGCGCACGGATCGGCGACCGGATTACCGTGATCACCCCGGAGGCCCGTGTCTCTGTCGCCGGCATTACCCCCCGCATGCGGCGTTTCACGCTGACCGGTATCTTCGAGGTGGGGATGCACGAGTACGACCGGACCCTGGCCATCGCCCATATCGGTGATATGGCGCGGGTCCAGGGCATGGGCGACGCGGTCAGCGGCATCCGGCTCAAGCTCGACGACATGATGGCCGCGCCCTGGCTGGCCCGCGAGGTGGCCAACGAATTGCCGGGGCACTACCGGGTGGTGGACTGGACCCGCCAGCACGCTAATTTCTTCCGGGCGGTGCAGACCGAGAAAACGGTGATGTTCGTCATCCTGGCGCTGATCGTGGCGGTGGCGGCCTTCAACATCGTCTCGACGTTGGTGATGGTCGTCCGCGATAAGCAGGCCGATATTGCCATACTGCGCACCGTCGGGCTGAGCCCCGGCAGCGTCATGGCGGTGTTCATCATCCAGGGGGCGGTGATCGGCGTCGTCGGGACCGCGCTCGGGGTCGCCGGAGGTGTATCACTGGCGCTCAACGTGGAGAACATCGTCCCGGCGGTGGAGCAGCTGCTCAATTTCGAGTTCCTGCCCGCCGATGTCTACTACATCAGCGATCTGCCCTCCGAACTGTGTGGCGAGGACGTGGGGCGGATTACGGCACTGGCGCTGGTGCTGTCCCTGGTCGCCACGCTCTACCCGGCGTGGCGGGCGGCACGCACCGAGCCTGCGGAGGCGTTGCGCTATGAGTGATGCCCAAGTGGTCATCGACTGTCGGGGGGTGGCCAAGCGTTTTAGCGAGGGGCCGCAGGAGATCGAGGTCCTCAGCGGTCTGGATCTGCGCGTGCGCGCCGGTGAGCAAGTGGCCGTGGTCGGGCCATCCGGCTCCGGCAAGAGCACCCTGCTGCACATCCTCGGCGGTCTTGACACCCCTTCCGCCGGCGCGGTCCACGTGGCCGGCCAGCGGATCTACGACCTTAAGCAGGCGGCCCGCGGGCGCCTACGCAACGAGGCGCTGGGGTTCGTCTACCAGTTTCACCACCTGCTGCCGGAGTTCACGGCTCTGGAGAACGTTGCCATGCCGCTTCTCATCCGGCGCGAGCCAGCGGCACGGGCGCGTGCCACGGCGGCCGGGCTGCTCGAGCGGATCGGGTTGGAAGCGCGCATGAGCCACCGCCCGTCGGAACTCTCCGGAGGTGAGCGGCAGCGGGTGGCCATTGCGCGCGCCCTGGTGACGCGACCGAAGTGCATCCTCGCCGATGAGCCTACCGGGAATCTGGATCGTCATACGGCCGAGCGCGTGTTCGGGATGCTGCAGAGCCTTAACGAGGAACTCGGTACCGCGCTCGTCTTCGTGACCCACGACCTGGACCTGGCGCACCGCACCGAGCGGGTCTACAAACTCGAGGACGGCCACCTGCTGGCGCAGCAGGGGCGGTCGCAGGAGCCGGCGTTGGGCTAGCGGTCAAGGCTTGTCGCCGCCTTGCCCCTGCGCGGTGATACTACGGCGTCGGTGAGCGATGCGGATCCGGCGCTGGTTGCGCTCGCGGTGGACGGCGTAGCGCCAGATCAGCAGGACCGCAATGTAGGTGATGACCCCGGCAAGCGCCCCGAGCACCAATGATCCGGCTAGCACCGGCTGCCAGGCCTGGTTCAGATTGCCCAGGAACCACTGCACGGTGTTGTCGTAGTCGAACTGTTCAAACTCCGCGCCGAGCAGCCACGCGCCAGTGCGGTAGCTGGCGTAGATCATCGGCCCCATGGTCAGGGGATTGCTCACCCAGACCAGAATCACGGCGAGGATCAGATTAACGCGGACCAGGATGGCGATGACCGCGGCCAGCAGCATCTGCAGCGGGATGGGCAGGAAGGCCACGAACACCCCGATCGCGACACCGCCGGCCGTCGAGCGGCGGTTTAGGTGGAACAGGAACGGATCCTCAAGCAGTCGGCCCAGGAAGCCGAAGCGCCCCTGCTGCTTGAGCCGCTGCAGATCCGGTAACGTTCCCTTGAGCCACCGTCGCATGAATGTTCCTCGATACCTGCCTGACCGGGCCGCTGTCCAAGCCGGGGCGCTGGCGCCCCGGCGGGGTTCTCAGCTAGCCTAACCGACCACGCATACGCCAAGGATGGCTGATGCGAGCCGGATCGCTTGCTTTCGCGGCCGGAATCGTACTGGTCGTGAGCTTGTTACGGGAGCCCCCCGGCGTCCTGTCGGTCGTGGCGGCGACTGCCACCGCGCTCGGGTGGGCCCTGATCGCCCCGCGTGGTTGGCGCTGGCCGGCTGCCGGTTTGCTGGGTTGCGCTTGGGCCCTGCTCAGCGCCTGCTGGCTCTTGGCCCACGAACTCGACCCGGGCCTGGATGGTACGGACGCCTGCCTAGAAGGGCGGATCGTCTCCATCCCCGAGGTTGAGAGTCATCGAACGCGTTTCGAGTTCCGTCCGGAGCGGCAGGTCGAGGGCAAGCTGACCGATCCGTTGCCGCGTCGGGTTCGCGTGGACTGGTACGGTGCGGGGGAGGGCCAGCCGGGCCCCGGGGAACGTTGGCACCTCTGCCTGCGCTTGCGCGCCCCGGACGGCTTCCTCAACCCGGCGGGTTTCGACTACCAGCGCTGGCTATTCCAGCACCGCATCGGTGCCACGGGCTACGTGCGGGATGCGGATCGCGCCGAGCGCCTGGCCGGCCGCTGGCAGATGGATCGGCTCCGAGCGCGGATTGCCGAGGTGATGGCCGAGCGGCTCGGCGATTCGCGGTATCTGGGGCTGGTCCAAGGGCTCGGCGTCGCGGTGCGCGCCGGAATCAGCGACAATCAGTGGGACGTGCTCTCGGTTACCGGGACCGCCCATCTGTTGGCCATCTCCGGGCTGCACATCGGTCTGGTCGCCGGATTGGCCGGGATGCTGGCTGGCGTGCTCTGGCGCTGGATCCCGCCACTGGTTCGCCGGGTGCCGGCGGTGGTCGCCGGCACCCTGGCCGGAGCGCTGGCTGCTGCGGGCTACGCGGCCCTGGCCGGTTTCACCCTGCCCACCCAGCGCGCGCTGGTTATGGTGCTGGTCTTCGCGGGGGCGCTCGCCCTGCGCCGCCCCCTGAGCCCTTGGCACAGCCTCACCGTGGCCGCGGCCGCCGTCCTGGCCGTCGACCCCTGGGCGCCCCTCGGGGCCGGATTCTGGCTTTCATTCGGGGCCGTGGCCATCATCCTGGCGGCTACGACGGGTCGGCCGGTGCAGCGCGGCCCGCTGCCCTGGCTGCGCATTCAGACGCTGGTGGGCATCGGCATGTTGCCCGCGACTGCCGTCTGGTTCGGGCACTTGCCGTTGCTCTCGCCGCTGGCCAATCTCTTGGCCGTGCCATGGGTCAGCCTGCTGGTAGTGCCCCCGGTGCTGGCTGGTATCGCCCTGCATCCCCTGGTGCCTGCCTGGGGCGGCTGGTTGTGGCAGGCCGCGGAGGCCTCGCTTGGCCTGCTCATGTCGGTGCTCGGCTGGATGGCCCAGGCCTTCGGGGCCGTCGAGGTGCCTGCCCCCTCGGCGGGCGCCGTGGCTCTGGCGGTTTTCGGGGTGGCGCTGGTGCTCGGTCCGCACGCCTTGCCCGGGCGCTGGTTGGCCGGTCCGTTACTAGCCCTGCTGCTGCTCGGCCCGGGCGACCACGGGGGGGGGCAGACTGCGCGGGTGGTGGTCTTCGACACCGGCTCCGGGCTGACCGCGCTGCTCTGCGACGGGGAGCGCGCGGTGGTCTATGGCGGCGGCCCCGGCGGAGGGCTCGATGCGGCGAGCGTGGCCGTGGAGCCGTTTCTCGAGGCCCGGGGGCTAACCCTCGAAGCGTGGCTGGTACCGCGCAAGCAGTCCCCCTGGGACGGGGCCGTGGCCGAAGCGCGGCAGCGCTGGGCGGACGCCGAGTGGTTGGGAGCCGGGCGCGAGGCGGAGACCGATGGGTGGTCCATCACCCTGGGCAGTCTGACGCTGCGGGCCACGCCCCTCGACGACGGGGCATGGGGGCTCGATGTGGAGGGCCGGGCGGATGACCTGTCTTTGCGACCGGAACTCGATGCCGACACTGCCGGATGGGTCGTGGGGGCGGCTGGCTGCGCCGAGGACCGAGGTACGTGCAGCGCGGCCGTCGCGCCAGAGGATGGCCGGATGCTGCGCACCGACGAGCACGGGGCACTAATCCTTAGCGACGATGGGCGCACATGGCAGCTGCGCAGCGAGCTGCAGCGCAGTGGCCGGATCTATCATCGGGGCGGTGCGGCTGCGTCGGCGGGCGGGATGCTTTAGAATCCGCCGCCACGCCCACCCGTTTCCGGACTGCGCGCCCTTGACCGACCCCGGGGAGTGATCATGCTTGAGCTCATCCAGGCCGGCGGCTGGCTGATGGTGCCGATCCTGATCGGCTCCGTGCTCGCCCTAGCCATCATCATCGAGCGTTTCTGGACCCTGCAGCAGCGGCGGATCCTGCCCCAGCCGCTGCGCGGTCGGGCCTGGCGCCTGGCGCAGGAGCATGAGCTCGAGGCCCATCACCTAGAGACGCTCAAGGAGAGTTCACCGCTGGGCCGGATCCTGGCGGCCGGTCTGGCCAACCGGCACCACGGCCGCAGTGTGATGGCCGAGGCTATTGAGGATGCCGGCCGACACGAGGCGCACCGTCTCGAGCGCTACCTGAATACACTGGGCACGATCGCTGCGATCAGCCCGCTGCTGGGCCTGCTGGGTACCGTGATCGGGATGATCAAGGTGTTCGGTGCGATCAGTGCCGAGGGGCTTGGGGACATGCAGGCGCTCTCCGGGGGTATCGCCGAGGCGTTGATCACGACGGCCTCCGGGCTGACGGTGGCCATTCCGGCGCTGATGGCGTACCGCTATCTGCGCGGGCTGGTGGATGACCGCGTGGTCGAGATGGAACAGGAGGCCATGCTGCTGCTAGAGGCCAGCGATCCTGAGCGCTCGGCACAGCGCGATCGGGGGACAGCTTGAACCTGCGACGCCGCCAACGCCGGGACGAGCCAGATCTCAATCTGACGCCGCTGATCGACGTCGTCTTCCTGCTGCTGATCTTCTTCATGGTGACCACCACCTTCGTCGATCAGGTCGGCCTCGACATCACACTGCCCGAGGCCGAACAGGAGACCGAGGAAGCGCAGCCCCGTTTGCTCGAGATCGGCATCAGCGCCGAAGGGGAGTACTTCGTCGACGGCAGCCCCCTGGTCAATCGGGAGATCGACACCCTGGTCCGGGCACTGGAGGAGGCGCGGGAGGCCGGAGACGTTGCCGGAATCGTGGTCCGCGCCGACGCTGATGCTCCGCACCGGGCCGTGGTCCGTGCGCTCGATGGGGCCGGCCGGGTCGGTATCGATCGCGTTTCCATCGCCACCAAACGCTCCGACGACCCGTGAGGGAGACGGTTTGAGCACGCAAGCACAAGCCCCTGGGCAGCCACTGCCCGACAGCGCTCAGACGCGCAAGCTGGATCGCCGGACGTGGCCGACGTTCCGTCGGCTGTTCGTCGGGTACGTCCTACCGCACTGGAAGGTGGGAGTGGTGGCGATCCTGGCGATGCTGGCGCTTGCCGGCACGCAGACCGGCGTGGTGGCGTTGATCCGGCCGCTGCTCGATGACGGTTTCGTCGAGCAGGATGCAGCCACGATCCGCTTTTATGCGTTGCTGCTGATCGTGTTCATCGTTTTCCAGGGCGTTGCTCACTTCACCTCCCACTATCTGATGACCTGGATCGGTCGCCAGCTGGTCAAGCGTTTGCGGCTGGACGTTCACGACCGGCTGCTGGTCATGCCGAATTGGGTCTTCGACCAGCAGTCCTCGGGCCGGTTGGTTTCCAAGCTCACTTATGAAGCCGAGCAGGTGGCCGGTGCGGTGACGCGTGCCGTCTTGAGCCTAATCCAGGACGGCGCGCGGGTGGTCTTTCTGCTGGGCTACATGACCTACCTCTCACCGTGGCTGATGCTGATCGTGCTCGGGGTTCTGCCCGTGGTCGGTGGGATCATCGCCTACATCACCAAGCGCTTCCGCAAGATCAGCAAGCGCATCCACCACGCCGTCGGTGGCGTGGGCAGCGTGGCCGAAGAGAGCGTGCACGGTTATCAGGTGGTCAAGGCCTTCGGGCAGGCGGATCGCGAGCGGCAGCGTTTCGAGCGCGTGAACGAGCGCAACCGCAAGCAGTTCATGAAATTCATGGCCACCAAGTACGCCTCGGTTCCGCTGATCCGCCTGGTTGCCGGCATCGCCCTGGCGGTGGTGATCTACCTTGTCACCGTCGATGCGGTGGTTGAGACCATAACTGTGGGTACTTTTGTCTCGTTTGCCGGCGCTATCCTGTTGCTGAATCCGCCGCTCAAGTCCCTGGTCGCTGTCAACGCGACCATCCAGAAGGGGCTGACGGCTGCGCAGAGCATCTTTGATGTGGTGGACGCCCCGCAGGAGCCGGATCATGGTACACGGGGCATTGATCGCGCCGGGGGGCACGTCGAGCTGGAGGGTCTACGGTTCTCCTACGACGGCGAGCGGGAGGTCCTGCGCGGGATCGATGTGGATGTGCAGGCCGGCGAGACCGTGGCGCTGGTGGGGCCGTCGGGCAGCGGCAAGACGACGCTGGTCAATCTGCTGCCGCGCTTCTACGAGCCGACCGGCGGTGAGATCCGCCTCGACGGGCTGCCGCTGCAAGAGTACCGGCTGGCCGATCTGCGCCGACAGTTCTCGATGGTCGGGCAGAATGTGATGCTGTTCAACGCCTCGGTGGCCGACAACATCCGCTTCGGGGCCCAGGGGGCGGTGAGCGATGACCAGGTCCGCGCGGCAGCGGATGCCGCCAACGCAACCGGCTTCATCGAGGCCCTGCCGCAGGGCTTCGAGACCGAGGTGGGTGAGGATGGGGTGCTGCTCTCCGGCGGGCAGCGCCAGCGCATCGCCATAGCCCGGGCGGTGCTCAAGGATGCTCCGATCCTGATCTTGGACGAGGCGACCTCGGCGCTGGACACGGAGTCCGAGCGACACATCCAAGGGGCGCTGGAGCGTCTGATGGAGGGCCGGACGAGCTTTGTCATTGCCCACCGGCTCTCGACGGTCGAGAACGCGGATCAGATCCTCTTCCTTGACGGCGGACGAATCGTCGAGCGCGGTACGCATCGCGAGCTGCTCGAACGCGGCGGGCGATACGCCGGGCTGTACCGGATGCAGTTCGAAGACCGCACCGATCCTCCGGTGGAAGGGTAGGCTGATGTCCGTCCCGCGCTTCTGGCTGGAAGGCGGTCCGGCAGCGCGCGCTCTGGCGCCGCTCGCCGCGTTCTACGGGGGTGTGGTGGCGTTGCGTCGGGGACTCTACCAGCGCGGCTGGCTTGGCCGTCCGGTATCCCCCGTGCCGGTGATCGTGGTCGGCAACCTCTTTGTCGGTGGCACGGGCAAGACCCCGCTGGTGGCGTGGCTGGTCGCCCGGTTGCGGGAGCAGGGTTGGCAGCCGGGGATTGTAGCGCGCGGTTACGGCGGTCGGGCCGGGAAGGGGCCGGTGACCGTGACTGCGGAGTCGGACCCTGGGCAGGTGGGTGACGAGCCGGTGTTGCTTGCGCGGCGTTGCGGGGTGCCGGTACGGGTCGGTGCTGATCGCCCGGCCGCGGTACGCGCGGCCTGGCAGGCGGGCTGCGATGTGGTGGTCAGTGACGACGGGCTACAGCACTACCGGATGCGGCGAGCCGCCGAAATCGTGGTTCTGGATGCGCGGCGCAGGCTGGGCAACCGGCGACTGCTGCCGGCCGGGCCGTTGCGGGAACCGGCCGGTCGGCTGGCCACAGTGGATATCGTTGCGGTGAACGGCGACGCGGTCCCCGAGGGCGATAGCGTGTTTCGTCTGCGTCCGGGCTCCCCCCTTGCCGTGGATGGCAGCGAGCGGCCCTGGCCGGATGGCATGGCCCACGCCGTGGCCGGTATCGGCCATCCCGAGCGGTTCTTTGCTTCCCTGGAGGAGGCGGGGATCCGCGTGGCGGAACGTCACGTATTCCCAGACCACCACGCCTTTTCACCGGGGGACTTTGCCTTTGTCGATGAGCGGCCTGTCGTGATGACCGAGAAGGATGCCGTGAAGTGTCGAAACCTGCCCGGGGTAGACCGCCTCTGGTACCTGCCCGTGGAGCTGGTTCCCGGAGCGAAGCTATCCGCAGCGGTGACCGGGCTGATCGACCGGCTCGGTACCCGGGAGGAGCGGCCATGACCCCCCCAGCGTTCACCGTCGTCATACCGGCTCGCTTCGGTGCTTCCCGGCTGCCCGGTAAGCCGCTGGCCAATCTGCTCGGCGAGCCGGTGATCCGGCATGTACACCGGCGGGCGGTCGAGAGTGGCGCGGAGCGCGTTGTGGTGGCTACCGACGACCGGCGCATTGAATCGGCTTGCCTCGACTTCGGGGCGGAGGTTTTATTAACCGCCCCGGATCACCCGACCGGCACGGACCGCATTGCCGAGGTGGTCGATCGGTTGGCGCTAGTCGATGACGCCATCGTGGTCAATCTGCAAGGCGATGAGCCGCTGATGCCGCCGGGGTTGGTCACTTTGGTGGCCGAACGACTCGGGGCCGATCCCGGAGCCGCCATCGCCACGCTGGCAACCCCGATCTCGGAGGCCGGTGAGCTTTTCGAGCCCTCGGTGGTCAAGGTGGTGCGGGACCGGCGTGGCCACGCCCTGTATTTCAGCCGGGCGCCGATCCCCTGGGACCGGGAGCGCTTCGGCGCGATCGATGACACGACGGTGGCGGCCGGCGGGTGGCTCAGGCACTTGGGGCTGTATGCTTACCGCGTCGCCTTCCTGCGCCGCTTCCCGGGGCTGGAACCGGCGCCGCCGGAGCAGCTTGAGTCGCTGGAACAGCTCCGGGCACTGTGGCACGGTTTTGCGATCCAGGTTGCCGTCACCGAACAGCGTCCGGGTCCCGGCGTCGATACGCCGGCCGACTTGGAGGCAGTGGCTCGACGACTGCAGTCACCTCAACCGTAAAAAGGTGCGGTCTCTGTAGGGTGCAGGTTTCGTGGAACCGACTGATCAGGAAAGCAAAATGAAGATACTTCTAGTTTGTATGGGCAATATCTGCCGTTCGCCGACAGCGGAGGGGGTGCTGCGCCAGCGCCTGCGCGAGGAGGGACTTGACCACCACGTGGACCTCGACTCCGCGGGCACCCATGACTTCCACGTCGGCAAAGGGCCGGACCAGCGCGCCCAAGAGGCCGCGCGGCGGCGCGGGGTCGACATCAGTGACCTGCGTGCCCGCCAGGTGGAGCGCTACGACTTCCAGGAGCACGATCTGATCCTGGCTATGGACGAGGCCAACCTCGGCATCCTCCAAGCCGATTGCCCGCCGAAGCACAAGCACAAGCTCGGACTCTTTCTCGATTACGCCCGCACCCGCAGTGAGCGGGAGGTGCCCGACCCGTACTACGGCGGTGAGCGCGGTTTCGAGCACGTGCTCGACTTGATCCAGGATGCCGCCGATGGGCTGATCGACGAGGTACGCCGGAACCAGGGCTAGTCACGAAAGACTGCGGGCGGCGTGACGCCGCCCGCAGTCAACCGTTATTGGGCGGATAGGGCGGCGGTTACTCGGCCTTTTCCGCCCCTTCACCTTCCGCGTGGGTCGAGGTGCGATCATCGCTGGTTGGTGATGATGCCTCGGTTCCGGATGTAGAAGCCTGCTTCGGTCGGCGCGGACGCCCCGAGCGGACCTGTTTGCGCCCGCCGTTGCCCTGGGCCGCATCGTCGGCGCTTCCCCGGGGCGCGGGGCCAGCAGACGGCTGTGAGGGCTGTACATCCCCGGTCTCCGCGCTCGGGGTAGGGGCGGTCTTCTCCGCTTTCGCCTCCGCGTGGGTGGCGGGCTTCTGTTCCGCGCGCGCCTTTCCGTTGTCCCCCGGTTTCCGGTTCCCCTTGTCTGGCCGCGGGGCATCTTGCTGCCCGCCCGCGCTCGGGGGCTGTGTATCCGCCCGGTCCGGCGCGTTTGCAGGTTTGTCCGGCGTCTTCTCCGCATCCGCGCCCGCCGGCGTGGAAGTGGCGGGCGATGCGGCAGCCGCCGGGTCAGGTGCCGGGGATTCCGGCCCCGTGTCGCCGTTCTCCTCCGCGCCTGAGGCGGTGGTGGATCCGTCGGCGTGCTCGTTGCCGTTGCTGGAGCGACGGCGCCGGCGACCCCCGCGGCGCCCGCGGCGGCTGCGACCGCTGCGGGCGGAGCGGGCTTCGGCGTTGCGGGAGGTGTCGTCCTGACCCGCTGCCGCCGAGGGGGTGTCCTGCCGGGTGCTGCCGCTGTCAGCGTCCGTGGTCTGGGCATCGTCCTCCGGGGGCTCGGCGGTGGCCTCAGCCTTGCCGTTGCCACCGGCATTCTTGCGCTTGCCGCCCGTGGAACGCCCTTTGCCGCCGTTGCCACCGTGCCCCTTGGTCTCATCCGGGGCGCGGGGCGCTTCGCTCGACGCGCCCTTCGACGGGCTCTCCTGCTCGTTTTGCTGCTGACCGTTGCCGCCCTCGCTGGCACCACCGCCGGGGCTGCGTCGACTCCGGCCGCCGCCGCGGGAGCGGCCACCGCGCCGGGTTCCCCGTCTGTTCTGGCCGGTGCTGGAGCCGTTGCCATCACTGGAGCTCCGCTCGCTCCGGGACCGTGGCTTCTTCTCGCGTCCGGAATCCCCCTCTTCGGTGCGCTCGTCGCCGGGCGCGCTCTGGAACAGCAGGCCGCGGAGACGGCGGAAGATCGAACTCAGCGGGGCATCCTCCTCCTGGTGGCCATCCCCGGCTGCAGCGTCCGATGTTTGTTGCGATTCCGGCGCGGGCGCCGGCGCGCTGGGGGTTACACCCTGCACGGCGGGTGCCGGTGGCCGGCTGGCCGGCAGGCCCGCTTCGATGACGGTCGGCTCCGGCGCGGGTGTCGCCAGGTTGTAGCTGGAGCCGCTCTGCTCGAGCCCCTCGTCGGTACGCACGCGCTGGACGTCGTAATGCGGGGTCTCCAGGTTGCGGTTCGGGATCAGCAGGACGTGCACGCCGTAGCGGTGTTCGAGCTCGGCGATCTGGGCCCGCTTTTCGTTGAGCAGGAAGGTGGCGACCTCGATCGGGAGCTGGGCGAGCACGCGCCCGGTCTTCTCCTTCATCGCCTCTTCCTCGATGATGCGCAAAATCGACAACGCCAGGGACTCGACGCTGCGCACCGTGCCCTGGCCGCCGCACCGACCGCAGACCTCTTGGTGGGCCTCACCAAGCGAGGAGCGCAGGCGCTGCCGGGACATCTCCAGAAGGCCGAACCGGGAGATTCGCCCGATCTGCACCCGGGCCCGATCCGCCTTGACCGCCTCACGCAGCCGATTCTCCACCTCCCGCTGGTGGCGCGGCGGACCCATGTCGATGAAGTCGATCACGATCAGGCCACCGAGGTCGCGCAGGCGCAGTTGCCGGGCGATCTCGTCGGCGGCCTCGAGGTTTGTGTTAAGCGCCGTCTCCTCGATGTCAGCACCCTTGGTGGCGCGCGAGGAGTTGATGTCGATGGAGATCAGCGCCTCGGTATGGTCGATGGCGATCGCACCGCCGGAAGGGAGGCGCACGTCCCGCTGGAACGCCGACTCGATCTGGCTCTCGATCTGGTAGCGCGAGAAGAGGGGCACCGGGTCGGTGTATTGCTTGAGCTTCTGCCGGTTGTACGGCATGACCTGCTCGATGAAGTCGCGCGCCTTGGCGAAGACCTCGTCGTCATCAACCAGGATTTCGCCGATGTCCGAGCGGAGATAGTCGCGCAGGGCGCGGATGATGACGTCGCTCTCCTGGTAGACCAGAAACGGAGCGGCGCGCTCGGCGGTGGCGTTCTGGATGGCGTCCCAGAGCTTGAGCAGGTAATCCAGGTCCCACTGGAGCTCTTCGGTGCTGCGCCCCACGCCCGCTGTACGCACGATCAAGCCCATGCCCTCCGGGACATCGAGCTGGCGCAGGCTTTCACGAATCTCGGCGCGATCGGAGCCTTCGATCCGGCGGGACACGCCGCCGGCCCGGGGGTTGTTCGGCATGAGCACCAGGTAGCGCCCGGCCAGGCTGATATAAGTGGTCAGCGCGGCGCCCTTGTTGCCACGCTCCTCCTTATCGACCTGGACGAGGACTTCCTGGTTTTCGCGCAGGCCGTCTTTCGGCGTGTTCCGCTGACCATCCGCCGAGGTGAAGTAGGCGGGCGCGATTTCCTTGAAGGGCAGAAAGCCGTGGCGCTCCGCACCGTACTGGACGAACGCGGCCTCCAGGCTCGGCTCAACCCGGGTGATGATCCCCTTGTAGATGTTCGCCTTTTTCTGCTCGCGGGAGGGCGCCTCGATGTCGAGATCGTAGAGGATCTGGCCGTCCACCAGCGCAACGCGCAACTCTTCCGGCTGAGTTGCGTTGATCAGCATTCTTTTCATGGGTGCGCAATCTCCGCAGCCCTGCCGCCATCGCTTCCAGGCCGCCGGACAGGACGGACCGGTACGTCGGCGTCGTATCTGGCCACGCCACCAAGGGCCGCTCGGGCGACATTGGTGGCGCCGACCAGGCGGCGAGCCAGACCATCCAGTGCGACAGATCCGTCCGTGTCATCCGCGCTCGACTCCTGTTGAAGGGGCGCAGGGCTTGTTGGTCGTGGTCAAGTGGCCCGCGCCGCGTCCGGGCGCGGGCCCGTTGTCTCGTTCTGGTGCTGCAATCAGTGCCGCACGAGGTGCGACACTGCATGAAACCCGTCGTCGCGGATCCCGGCTTAACCGGTCGCCACGTGCGGCTAATTGTATCAGTGACTTGCGTCACCCTTCAAATTTCTTCTTTTGCTAAAATTTCCGAATGAGTGCCTCTGATCCCAAGGTTCGACACCATCAGGTACTGGCCGAAGAGGCCGGGCAACGAATCGACAACTTCCTCCTGCGCCAGCTCAAGGGCGTTCCGCGCAGCCGGATCTATCGCCTGCTGCGCAAGGGGGAGGTCCGGGTCGACGGGGGGCGGGCGCGGCCCACGCGCCGCCTGAGCACCGGGGAGGTGGTGCGCATACCGCCGGTTTCGGGGCAGCGTCAGCCCGCTGAGGTCGCTTCCGGCGGGCTGCCCGACGGCCTAGAGGCGCGACTGCGCGATGGGGTCCTCTACGAGGATGAACGGCTGCTAATCCTGGACAAGCCGTCGGGGCTTGCTGTGCATGGCGGTTCTACCGTGCGTGTCGGGTTGGTCGAGGCGATCCGGGGTATTCGGCCAGACCTTCCCTTCGTTGAGCTGGTTCACCGGTTGGACCAAGAGACCAGCGGTTGCCTGATGTTGGCCAAGCGGCGCTCCACCCTGCGTCGGCTCCACGAGCAGCTTCGCCAGGGCAAGGTGGAAAAGCATTACGCCGCGCTTCTGGCCGGGCGGGTGCGTGGGGCGATGCCGGTGCGGGTGGACGCGCCTCTGGAGCGCCTGCCCGGCGCACCGCGGGATCGCCAGGTGCGCGTCAGCAAGCAGGGGCGGGCGGCGGTGACCGAATTCCGCCCGGTACAGCGGTGGGTGCGGGCGACTCTGGTCACTGCGCGGCTGGAGACCGGACGCACTCACCAGATCCGGGTCCACGCCCGCCATATCGGCCACCCGGTCGCCGGCGATGAGCGCTACGGCGATCGTGCGGCGAATGCCGCGCTGCGTGAGTGCAGCCTGCGCCGGTTGTTTTTGCATGCTTCATCGCTGCGATTCCAGCATCCGGACAGTGGGGAGCCCCTATGTATCGAGGCACCGCTGGGCGATGAGTTGCAGGCGGTGCTTGAGCGCCTGTCGCAATCCCAAGACGAGGAGTCAGCATGAGCGAAGAGACATCCGAGCGCGAAGCGCTACTGGAGCTGCTGAAGGAGAATATCCGCGAGCAGCGGCGGGCACGGCGCTGGCGCCTGATTACCCGCGGTGCCGTTCTGGCGGTGGTTGTCTTGGTGGCGATCTCCCTCGGGCGCCTTGATTTCGCTGCCGAAGAGGAGGTTGGCCCGCACACGGCTGAGGTGCGGATCGATGGTCCGATCATGTCGGATTCTGCGGCCAGCGCCGAGCAGGTGATCCGCGGCTTGGAGCGCGCCTTCGAGGCGGACGATGTCGCCGGGGTGGTGCTGCGCATCAACAGCCCCGGCGGGAGCGCCGTGCACGCCCGGCAGATCTACCAGGAGATCCGGCGTCTGCGCGACGAGCATGAAGACATCCCGGTCCATGCGGTCATCGAGGACGTCGGCACCTCCGGCGCATACTATGTCGCTGCCGCCGCCGACCGGATCCACGTCAACGAGTCGAGTGTCGTGGGCTCGATCGGGGTGATCATGGGCAGCTTCGGTATTGGCGAGGCGCTGGAGAAACTCGGCATCGAGCGGCGAATCTATACGGCCGGAGAGGACAAGGCCTTCCTCGATCCCTTCGCGCCGGAGAACGAGGACCATGTCGAGCACGTCCGCACTATGCTCGACGATATCCATGGCCAGTTCATCGCCGCGGTCCGTGACGGGCGCGGGGAGCAGATCGACGCAGCTGGAGCCGACGAGGAGCGCCTGTTCTCGGGGCTGATCTGGACCGGGCGGCAGAGTCTCGACAAGGGGCTTGCCGACGAGATCGGCAGTGTGCGCAGCGTTGCCCGGGACGTGATCGGCGAGGAGGAGCTCGTCGACTACACAGCCCGTCGGGACTTCCTCTCCCAACTCGCCGAGCGTTTCGGCACCGCCGTGGGGCAGGGGGTCTACCAGTCGTTGCAGAGTCTCGAGTATCAGCCCCGCTGATGTCGCGCTGCGGGCCGGCCCCCGGGCCGGTCCGCAGCCGCAGGGGGATCAGGGCAAACGGTAGCCCTTGTCGCGCAGAAGCCGGGCGACGCCGATCAGCGGCAGGCCGATGAGCGCCGAGGGGTCGTTGCTCTCCACGGACTCCAGCAGAGCGGCACCAAGGCCCTCCGAGCGAATTGCCCCGGCACAGTCGAGGGGATGGTCGGCTCGGACGTAACGCTCGATGGTCTCTGCGTCGAGGCTCCGGAACCGGACCTGTACGGTTTCCAGCAGGTGTTCCTCGGCGCTGTCCTGGCATACGCAGACTGCGGTGAGAAAGCGCACGCATTGGCCGGAGTAGCGGCTCAGTTGCTCTCGGGCACGCTCTTCGCTTCCGGGCTTGCCGAGGATCTCGCTGCCGAGTGCCGCCACCTGGTCGCTGCCGATCACCACGGCTCCGGGGCGACGCTCGGCCACCGCCCGGGCCTTCTCCCGCGCTAGGCGCGCCACGGCGCCTTCCGGGGATTCGCCGCTGGCGATGGTCTCGTCAATAGAAGCGGCATCGATCTCAAACGGGATGCCCAGACGTTCGAGTAGCGCCCGACGATAAGGCGATGCGGAGGCCAGAATCAGCGATCCTGCTTCAGACATGGATTAAGACCCATTGGCTTGGAACGCCGTGCACCCTAGCGCCGTAAACGGCGCAGTGCCAGCACTTTACAGTATCCGGTGGCGGGGCTAGTATGCAGACCCTTATGTTGCCGGATGGGCTGGCTCCAGACGATTTTGGCACGCCGCCTCGTGTCCACCAGGGCACTCTGGCGCTGCCGACCATGCCGCGCCTGGCGCCATTGCTGGCGATCCAGGAAGGGCAGGCGTGGGCTCGCCTGGAAGGCAGCCTGGATGACGCGGGCCGGCGGGAACTGGCGGGGCGCATCGAGGCGGACGTGCCGCTGACGTGCCAGCGCTGCCTCGGGGTTTATTATCACCCGGTGGTCGTCGCCTTCCGGGTGGTCATCGTGGCGACCGAGGAGGAGGGCGAGGCCCTGCCCGACGAGCTGGAGCCCTATGTCTGCGGCTCGGCGGTTCGGCCCCTGCAGGTCGTCGAGGAAGAGATCCTGCTGGCGCTGCCGGTGGTGGCGCGGCATACAGGGGCGGATTGCACGCCCCCCGAACACGAGGCCGGTATCGCGCGGGAAGCCCTCAGCCCGTTTGCCAGCCTGCAGGGCAAGGTCCGCCGCCACGAGGCAGATGACTAACCAGGGCCCCGCCAAAAACGAATTTCTGAACCGATCGGAGTGATTAGACAATGGCCGTACAACAGAATCGCAAGACGCCCTCCAAGCGTGGTATGCGTCGCTCCCACGACAGCCTGAGCAAGCCGACGCTCGCCACGGAGCAGAGCACCGGCGAGACTCATCGCCGTCACCACATCAGCGCCGACGGCTACTACCGGGGCCGCAAGGTGACCCGCGGGCAGGACGACTGAGCCGCTCCGCCGTGGTCGTCATCGCGGGGTATTGCCCAGTCGTCGAGCGGGTGAAGGCATGACGGGCCATATAACCCTTTCGCTGGACGCTATGGGCGGGGATCACGGACCCAGTGTCGTGGTCCCCGCTGCTTTGCGGGCGCTGGAACGCCACCCCCATCTCCACGTGGTGCTCGTGGGGCAGGAAGAGACCCTGCGCGAGCACCTCCGGGCGGAGAGGTACGGCGATGCCGAGCGCGTGAGCGTGCGCCACTGCACGCAGGTCGTGGCCATGGACGAGCCGCCTTCCCAGGCGCTGCGCTCCAAGAAGGATTCGTCCATGCGTGTCACCCTGGAGATGGTCAAGGCCGGGGAGGCCGATGGCTGTGTAAGCGCCGGGAACACCGGTGCGCTCATGGCGACCGCCCGCTACTTGTTGAAGACCCTGCCGGGCATCGACCGGCCGGCGATCATGAGCACCCTCCCCACGCTTGACGGTGCCACACACATGCTGGATCTCGGTGCCAACGTCGACTGCACCGGCGACCACCTCTTTCAGTTTGCTGTCATGGGGGCGGTGGCCGCGGAGGCTGTCCACGGGGTGGAGCGTCCGCGTGTGGGGCTGCTGAACATCGGGGAAGAGGAGATCAAGGGCAACGAGTCGGTCAAGCACGCCGCGGAGCTGCTGCTGGAGTCCCGGGAGATCCACTACACCGGTTACATCGAGGGCGACGGCATCTTCAAGGGCGAGGCCGACGTGGTCGTTTGCGACGGATTCGTCGGCAACGTGGCCCTAAAGTCCAGTGAAGGCGTGGCGTCACTGATCTCCGAGTACATGCGCAGGGAGTTCCGCCGCAACCTTCTCTCGCGGATCGCCGGGTTGATCGCGCTGCCGGTGCTGCGTTCGCTGCGCGGGCGTATCGATCCCCGTCAGTATAACGGCGCGAGCCTGCTCGGCCTGCGGGGGGTTGCCCTCAAGAGTCACGGTTCGGCGGACAGCTTTGCCTTTGGTCGGGCCATCGACACCGCTGTCCGGGAGGCCGAACAGGGGGTCCCGGACCTGATCAATGCGCGCATCGAGCGGCTGCTGGGGGCGAGAGAAGGGGCGTGAGCAACGCAAGGATAATCGGCACCGGGAGCTACCTCCCCGAACGTGTGATCACAAACAAGGATCTCGAGCAGCATGTCGAGACCTCGGATCAGTGGATCCGCGAGCGCACGGGGATCGGCGAGCGGCGGGTGATCGCCGATGAGGAGGTCTGCGGCGATCTCGGTCGGATCGCGGCGCAGCGGGCGCTGGAAGCGGCCGGAGTCAGCGGCGATGAGATCGATCTGGTCATCGTCGCCACCTGCACGCCTGACCGGATCTTCCCAAGTACGGCCTCGTCCCTGCAGCGCGCCCTTGGGGTGCGTCCCGGTGCGGCGGCCTTCGACATCTCGGCGGCCTGCTCAGGGTTTATCTACGCTCTGGGTATCGCCGAGCGTTTCGTGCGTTGCGGTGATGCGCGCCGTGCCCTGGTGATCGGTGCCGAGGCGATGACCCGCATCCTCAACTGGGAGGATCGCGGGACCTGCGTGCTCTTCGGGGATGGCGGTGGAGCTGTGGTGCTTGAGGCCTCGGACGAACCCGGTGTGCTCTCCACCCACCTGCACTGTGACGGTCGCTATGAGCCGCTGCTGTATGTCCCGTGGGGGCCGGGGCGGGGCTACGCCGCCCTCGGGGCCGAAAGCGGCTACATCCACATGCGGGGCAACGAGGTGTTCAAGGTGGCCGTGAACACCCTTACGCGGATTGTCGAAGAGACCCTGGACTCGGCCGGGGTCGACAAGGGCGAGGTCGACTGGCTCGTCCCGCATCAGGCGAATATCCGCATCATCCAGGCCACCGCGAAGAAGCTCGATCTGCCCATGGAGCGCGTGGTGGTGACGGTGGGCGAGCACGGCAACACGTCGGCTGCGTCGATCCCCATCGCCTTGGATACCGCGGTGCGTGACGGTCGCATCCAGCGCGGGGAGACCCTGCTGCTGGAAGCCTTCGGTGGCGGGTTTACCTGGGGGTCGGCGCTGGTCCGGTACTAGCCCTCCCGAGATGGATTCCGTGCAGGAGCTGAGATGAGCAATCACACCCCGGAATTTGCAATGGTCTTTCCCGGCCAGGGCTCCCAGGCGGTCGGGATGATGGCGGCCTGGCAGGAAGACGAAACGGTCCGCGAGACCTTCGGCGAAGCCTCCGAGCCGCTGGGTTACGATCTCTGGGAACTGATCGCGAACGGGCCAGCTGAGGAACTCGATCGGACCGATCGTACGCAGCCGGCCATCCTGGTCGCCAGCGTGGCGCTGTGGCGCGTCTGGCAGGAACGAGGCGGTGCGGAGCCGGCGGTGCTGGCCGGACACAGCCTGGGGGAGTACAGCGCGCTGGTGGCTGCCGAGTCGCTGCAGCTCGCCGATGCGGCCGCGCTGGTGGCCGAGCGCGGTCGCTACATGCAGGAGGCCGTGCCGGCCGGCGAGGGCGCCATGGCGGCGGTCATCGGGCTTGAGGACGACAAGATCCGGGAGATCTGTGCCGGCGCCGCCCAGGGGGCCGTCGTGCAGCCCGTCAACTTCAACGCGCCGGGACAGGTGGTCATCGCCGGCAACCAGGAGGCAGTGGAACGGGCCGGTTCCGCCGCGAAGGAGGCCGGCGCCAAGCGAGTTCTGCCGCTGCCAGTCAGCGCGCCGTCCCACTGCAGCCTCATGCAGCCAGCCGCCGAGCGTCTGGCCCAGCGCCTCGAGGAAGTAGCGATCGAGGAGCCGCGCCGTCCGGTCATCCACAACGTCGATGTCTCGGTCAGCCGGGACGCTGCGTCGATCCGCCGCCGGCTGGTCGAGCAGCTGGCGAACCCGGTGCGGTGGACGGAGACGGTCCAGAAGATGAGCGGCGAAGGCGTTCAGGTCCTGGCGGAGTGCGGCCCGGGCAAGGTTCTGACCGGACTGACTCGCCGGATTGAGCGCAGCCTTCAGGGCGGATCGCTCAGCGAGCCGGACACTCTGGACGACATGCTGCGCCGTTTCCCGGCGACCAGCTAACCCCATCCGGACAGCTTTTGTTTGAAGGAGGCAGCGTGCACGGCAAAGACGACCTGCAGGGGCATATCGCCCTGGTAACCGGGGCGAGCCGGGGCATCGGCCAAGCCGTTCTGGAGTCCCTCGGCCGCGCCGGCGCGACGGTCATCGGGACCGCCACCAGCGAGCAGGGCGCCGAGGGAATTCGGCAGCGCCTGTCGGAGGCCGGGCTTATGGGCACCGGGATGGCACTGGATGTCACCGACTCGGAGCAGATTGCCGAGGTGCTGGGCGCCATTGGCCGTGACTTCGGGGCGCCAACCATCCTGGTGAATAACGCCGGCATCACCCGCGACAACCTGCTCATGCGGATGAAGGATGATGAGTGGGATCAGATCATCGACACGAACCTCAGCTCCGTCTACCGCATGAGCAAGGCGTGCCTGCGCGGCATGATGAAGGCGCGCGGCGGGCGCATCATCAACATCGGTTCGGTCGTCGGGGCCATGGGCAACGCCGGTCAGGCCAATTACTCTGCGGCGAAGGCCGGCATCATGGGCCTGACCAAGTCGATGGCCCGGGAGCTCGGTGCGCGCAACATCACGGTGAACACGGTAGCGCCCGGATTCATTGAGACGGATATGACGGCCGCCATGAGCGAGGAGCAGCGGGCGGCGCTGATTGGCAATGTGCCCCTGGAGCGGCTTGGCAGCCCGGAGGATATCGCCGCGGCGGTGACTTTCCTGGCCTCGCCGTCCGCCGGTTACATCACGGGCGAGACACTGCACGTCAACGGCGGCATGCACATGGCTTAAAACTCGTTGTTAAACAGTATCTTGTAAATGGTTCAGGATTCCGCTGGGGCGTTCTGGTACTCAGCGAACTGTTCCCCTACAATACGCGCCGCAGCCGGAAGACTGCGCCAATTAGAACCTCGGAGGACCTTTTAATGAGCAGCATCGAAGATCGCGTCAAGAAAATCGTCGTCGAGCAACTGGGGGTCAAAGAGGAAGAGGTCACTGGTGAGGCCTCGTTCGTGGACGACCTTGGCGCCGACTCGCTGGACACCGTCGAGCTCGTGATGGCGCTCGAGGAGGAGTTCGAGTGCGAGATCCCCGACGAGGAAGCCGAAAAGATCACGACGGTCCAGCAGGCCGTGGACTACATCAAGAAGCACCTGGAGGGGTAACCCCCACGGGCCACAGTCTGAAGGCGCAGCGGGGCCGGTCCGGTGGACCGGCCCCGATACATTCTGCGCCCCGAAGGGCACAAGGGTATGGATGATCGAGCCGTTGTCGTAACCGGGCTGGGGGTGGTCTCTCCGGTCGGTCACTCCGCTGATGAAGCCTGGTCCGCGGTGACCGAGGGCCGCAGCGGGATCCGGACCATCACCGAGTTTGATACGTCCGCCTACGCGGTCCAGTTCGGCGGGACGATCGAGGGCTTCGATGTGTCCCAGTATCTGCCGCGCAAAGAAGCACGGCGGATGGACCCGTTCATCCACTATGCCTTCGGCGCCTGTGCCGAAGCCCTGGAGTCGAGCGGCCTGGAGATCCGCGAGGACAACGCGGACCGGATCGGGCTGTCCGTTGGCTCCGGCATCGGCGGTATCCTGGGGATCGAGACGGGCCACCAGGCCCTGATGGAGGGTGGGCCACGCAAGGTCTCTCCCTTCCTGGTTCCGAGCAGCGTGATCAATATGGCGGCCGGGAACCTATCGATCCACTACGGACTGCGCGGCCCCAATCTCTCAACCGTCACCGCCTGCGCGGCGGGCACCCACAACCTCGGTGTCTCCGCCCGCATGATTGCCGCCGGAGACGCGGACGTCATGATCGCCGGCGGTGCGGAGAAGTGCATCACCCCGCTGGGACTGGCGGCGTTCTCGTCGGCGCGGGCGCTGTCGAGTCGCAACGATGATCCCTCGACGGCCAGTCGCCCCTGGGATGTCGATCGCGATGGTTTCGTCCTGAGCGAAGGCGCGGCGGTCCTGGTGCTGGAGTCCTATGCCCATGCGCGAGCGCGCGGGGCGACCATACTGGCCGAGCTGGCCGGGTTCGGCACCAGCTCGGATGCCCATCACATCACGCAGCCTGCCGAGAGCGGCGAGGGGGCGCAGCGCTGTATGGCGCGGGCCCTTGAAGACGCCGCCATGGCACCCGCGGATATCGATTACATCAACGCCCACGGTACATCGACCCAGGTCGGCGACCTGGCCGAGGCGGCGGCCGTCAAGCGCCTGTTTGGCGATCGGGCCGGCGAGGTGGCCATGAGTTCCACCAAGTCGGTGACCGGGCATCTGCTCGGCGCCGCCGGCGGGCTGGAGGCGGTATTCAGCGTGTTGGCGCTGCGCGACGGGATCATTCCGCCGACCTGCAATCTCCATCACCCGGAGGCCGATTGCGCCGGTCTCGATCTGGTACCCGGCGAGGCGCGGCAACAGCGGCTGCAGGCCGTACTCAGCAACTCCTTCGGATTCGGCGGGACGAACGCTTCCCTGATCTTTCGCAAGGCGAGCTGAGAAGTGGGGGCCCTTGAGCCGTAAGCAACTGGTCAACGGCAGAGCGGATACGGCCCTGGATGCCGAGGACCGTGGCCTGGCCTATGGCGACGGTCTGTTCGAAACCATAGCGGTGAATCGGGGGCGGCTGTGTCTATGGGACTACCATATGGACCGGCTGCTGGACGGGGCGCGGCAGCTGGGGCTCCCGGAGCCACCATTGGCGACCCTGCGAGAAGAGGCCCGCTTTCTTACCGAAAAGGTGGAGAGCGGGGTGCTCAAGGTGGTCTACACCCGGGGCAGCAGTGAAGGGCGCGGCTACCTGCCCCCGTCCCGGCCGATCCCCACCCGCATCCTGACGCTTCACAATCCGCCGGCGATCCCGCCGGAACGCTGGCAGGGGGTCGATGTCCGCCTCTGCCGGACGCGCATCAGTGCGCAGCCCCGGCTGGCCGGTATCAAGCACCTCAATCGCCTGGAGCAGGTGATGGCCCGTTCCGAGTGGCGGGATGCGGCCATCGCCGAGGGCTTGATGCTCGATGCCGACGGGCTCATCGTGGAGGGTACCGCGACCAACGTCTTCGCGGTCCGGAACCGGGTGTTGCTGACGCCGCCGCTGACCCACTCGGGCGTGGCCGGCGTGATGCGCCGCTGGATCGTGGAGCAGGCCGAGGCGTTCGGCCTGCGGGTGGAGAAACGCGGTTTCTATCCGGGTGAATTCGCCGAGATGGACGAGGTTTTCCTGACCAACAGCCTGATCGGCCTCTGGCCGGTCCGCTCGGTGGCCGGGACCTGGGTCCCCGTCGGGAAGGTCAGTCGCGGCTATCTCGAGCAGATCGGCAGTCGCGGGCTCACGCCGCTGGTGGACCCGCCCGAGGTTGGCGGAGAAGGGCGTTGGTGACGCGCGCATCCCGGCGGCGCTGGTGGATCCTCGCCCCGGTGCTTGTGCTTGTGCTTCTGCCGATCGTCGGCGGCGGCTGGCTGTTCTACGAGCTCGACCAGCGCCCTATGGCCGTTAGTGATCCGCCCGCGACCCTAGAGGTTCCGCGGGGCAGTTCGCTGCACGCCCTGGGGCGGGAACTGGAGGCGAGGGGCTGGATCTCCGGGGCGACGCGATTCGGGCTGCGGATCTACGGGCGCCTGACCGGTATCTCAGCTGAGCTCAAAGCGGGCGAGTACGCGGTGGAGCAGGGCATGAGCGTCCGTCAGCTCCTGGCGCGGGTGCGCGCCGGCCGGGTCAAGCTCCACCCGCTCACCGTGGTCGAGGGTTGGACGTTTGCACGCCTGCGCGAGGCCCTGGGCCGACACGATGCTGTAGAGCAGACGCTGGAGGGTATCCCCGATCATGAGATCATGGAGGAGCTCGGCCTCGGGGAGCGACACCCCGAGGGGATGTTCTTCCCCACTACTTACCATTTCCCGCGCGGTACCACGGATCGTGATCTGCTGCGCGTGGCGTTCGGGCAGATGCGTCAGGAACTGGCCCGCGTGTGGGCCGAGCGACGGCCGGAACTGCCCCTGGAAGATCCCTACGAGGTACTCACCCTCGCTTCGATCATCGAGCGCGAGACCGGCCGTGATGACGAGCGGCGGAAGGTGGCGGGGGTGTTCACGCGGCGGTTGGAGCAGGGCATGCGCCTGCAGACGGATCCAACCGTAATCTACGGCCTAGGCGAAGACTACGACGGGCGGCTGCGCCGATCCGATCTGCGCCGTGATACGCCTTACAACACCTACACGCGCCACGGCCTGCCGCCGACCCCGATCGCCCTTCCCGGGCGGGCCTCTCTGAAAGCGGCTGTCGACCCGAAGCCGGGCAGTGCGCTCTATTTCGTCTCCCGCGGCGACGGCAGCCACCATTTCTCGGACACGCTGGACGAGCACAACGAGGCCGTCCGACGCTACATCCTGGAGGAGGAGTGACGGAGCGAGGCCGTTTCATCACCGTCGAAGGGCTGGAAGGGGCCGGCAAGACCACCTGTCTGCGGGCCATCGAGCAGATGCTGGAAGAGGCCGGCATCGAGCGGCCGCTGTTCACCCGCGAGCCTGGGGGCACGCCTTTCGGCGAGGCCCTGCGCGGCGCGCTCCTCGACCCGCAGTACAGCGGTCTCAGCGCAGAGGCCGAGGCGTTGACCGTCTTCGCCGCGCGGGCCGAGCACCTCGCGCAGGTCATCCATCCAGCCCTGGCCACGGGGCGCTGGGTGGTCAGCGACCGCTTTACGGACGCCACCTACGCCTATCAGGGCGGCGGCCGCGGGCTCGGTGATGAACGGATCGCGGTACTGGAGCAGTGGGTCCACGGGGGCTTCGTGCCTGACCGGACGCTGCTGCTCGATGTGGATCCGTCGGTCGGACGCTCCCGGGTCGCCAGTCGGGGCAGCGGGGAGGATCGTTTCGAGCAGGAGCAGGACCCGTTCTTCCTTGCGGCGCGCGCCGCTTACGCCCGTCGTGCCGCAGCGGAACCAGCGCGCTTCCGTTGCATTGACGCGAACCGGCCGGAAGACGACGTGGCCCGCCAGGCACGCGCCGCACTGGCCGACCTGCTCCCGGCGCGGAGTGCGTCATGAGCGAAGCACCCGAGCATCCGGACTGGGTGCCGCCGGGGCAGGGACGGGGCGAGCTCCCGCCCTGGCTGCTCCCGGAACTTGACCGGCTGCTCGCCCTGCACGACCAGGGTCGGTTGCATCACGCCCTGCTGCTGACTGGGCGAACCGGACTCGGAAAGAGGCTGCTGGCCGGCGTCCTGGCCCGGGCGCTGCTCTGTCAGGGTGGGGAGGAGGGCGGACAGCGGCCCTGCGGGGAATGCCGTGGCTGTCGTCTGACCGGTGGCGGGGCCCATCCCGATCTGCGCACCCTCAGCCCCAGCCGCGGTGGCGAGCGCGGCGAAATCGTGGTCGATAGCGTCCGCGGGCTGGTCGATTTCCTGCATCTGAGCGCGCAGCTCAGCGGTAGCCGGGTCGCGGTGATTGTGCCGTGCGACCGGCTCAACCGCGCAGCGGCCAACAGCCTGCTCAAGACACTGGAGGAGCCGCCCGCAGGGGTGTTCCTCATCTTGGCTACCGGGCGACCGGGGCGGCTGCCACCGACCGTACGCAGCCGGTGCACGGTGCGCGGGTTGTCGCCACCGCCTTGGGGCACGGCACGGCAGTGGCTAATCGAGCGTGCCGCGGCCGGGGCTGAGCGGGCAGACAAGGCACTGGCGCTGGCCGGCGGCATGCCGTTGGCGGCCGAGCGCATCCTCCGCGAACAGGGCCTTGAGGGGTACGAGGCATTGCTCCAGCAGCTTCACCGGTTGAGTGCCGGTGGCGATCCGGTCAAAGAGGCAGAGACCTGGGAACGGGCGCCGGAGGCGTTGGCCGACGCGGTTTCGGCGATCCTCGCGGATCTGCTGCGTCAGCGCCACGGCGCACCGGATCGCGGGCTGCTGCCCTCAACCCTGGCGCAACAGCTGATTCGGCAGGCATCGCCGGAGTCGCTGCACCAGACGTTCCTGCGCATCGGCGAGCACCGGCGCAGCCTGGAGCAACCCCTGAATGGACGTCTGGCCGCGGAGGCGATCCTCCTCGACCTGGCCGCAGCCCTGCGGCCCGTGGGTCACTCGGCCGCCAGGCAGGCCTGAAGCCGCCGCCAGGCTTCCTCCAGGTCCTCGGCCGTGTTGTAGAAGTGCGCCGAGAAACGGATGCCGCCACAACGCGAGGCACAGGCAACATCGCGGGCGCGCAGAGCCGCCAGGAGGCGCTCCGGGGCGGCGCCCGGGACGCGGAAGGTGACAATACCGGCGTGGCGATCCGCTTCAGTCGGTGTCACCAGCTCGAAACCGTGGCGCCGGACGCCTTCCATGGCCTCCCGGGCGTTCGTCAGGACGCGCCGCTCGACCTCCTTCAAGCCGACATCCTCGAGCACCGCCAGGCTCGCTTCGAGGGCGTGGCTGCCAAGCAGGTTCGGGCTACCGGGTTCCAAGCACCGGCCGGTGCCGGCGGGATCCCAGTCGGGTCGGTCGAAGGCGCCCAGATCTTCGGCCATATGCCAGCCGATCTGCCAGATCCGCAGCTCATCGCGCACCCGGGGATGGACGTACAGCCCGCCGATCCCCTCCGGGCCGAGCATCCACTTGTGTCCATCCGCGACAATGAAATCGGCGTCCACGGCAAGCTGAAGGGCGCCCAGCGTCTGGATCGCATCGACGCAGAGCAGGACGCCGCGCTCGCGACAGGCGTTACTCAGCCGCTCCAGGTCCATGCGCAGTCCCGTGCCGTACTGGACACTGCTGATCGGAAGCAGCCGGGTGCGTGGCGTCAGGGCGTCGATGAGGGCGTCCTCCGGCGTGGCGCCGTCGCTCAGTCGCACCTGACGGACGTGGACGCCGTAGTGTCGGGCCAGGGATTGCCAGACCCAGCGATTGGAGGGGAATTCCTGGTCGTTGATGATCACCTCGTCGCCGGGCTGCCAGGTCACCCCGTGGGCGACCATGGAGAGGCCCGCCGAGGTGTTCGGCACCAGGGCGATGTCCGACACGGCACCAGCGACACCCATCAGTCGTGCCAGCCGGGCCCGTAGACGGTCTTCCGCCTCCAGCCAGTTGGGATAGTCCGCGGCTCCGCGATGGAGGCATTCGTCGGCAAATCGGTTGACGGCATCCCGAGTCCGCTGCGGCCAGGTGCCGACCCCGGCGTGGTTGAGATAGACCAGGTTCGGGTCGAGCGGGAACTCCGGGTGGGCCATTGCCGTTGCCTTTGTCGTTGCCATCGGATCCGGGGGGCGAGTATACCGGCCCGTCGCCGGGCTGTCGGCAGGCTGGCCGCTCAGTCACCCGTGCGATCGGGGTCACCCGGAGAGCCGCGGAAGGTATATTATGTTAAATTATGTTAGACGCAAGCAGCGCGGCTCTCCCGCCACGCTGCCATGGGCTTGTTTCGGCTTGTTTCCGTCTCTCTTCGCCTCAGCTACTCGGGCGCTTGTAACCATCGACCATACCAGCGGTCAGGTTCTGCTTCTCACGCCGACCGGAGAGCGTTACGCCGAGGATGTGCATGCCGACCAGGGCCAGCAGTGTATAAGAACTCACGATGTGCACATCCGAGATCAACTCCCCAGGCAGTTGCGCCCCGTACAGGAACCCAAGCGGACCCGCGCCGCGATCCAGCGCTGGCAGCATCATGCCTGATACGGACGCGATCACCAGTCCCAAGAGCAGGATCACTGCCATCACACCGCCCTGCGGCGGATGGCCCAAATAGCGACGGTCCTCTCCGGTGCTCATCGCACGCAGATGCGCCATCAACGCACGCGGCCCCGGCACGAAGTGCGAGAAACGCGCCTGTGGCGGCCCGACGAATCCCCAGACGATCCGCGCCAGCACGACCACGGTCAGCAAGTAACTGACCCACAGGTGGGCGGGCATCTCGCCGATCACAGCGGTAAAGAACGAGGCCGCAAACAGGAGCGTGATCAGCCAGTGACTGCCACGTACCACCGGGTCCCAGACATAGATGGTGCGCTGCTCCATGAGTCCTCCCATCGCTCGGATGCGCCGGCCTGCGGGCCTTTAGCCCTGGCCGGCCATTCACAGAGGTCTCCCGACCCAAACGCCGCAGCCGGGAGGCAGGGTGTGGCGAATTGTTTCAGCCACTGCGCCCAAGCATAAAAGTACAACTTGTGTACAACAATGTCCCCGTAGACGGTTTCCCGCGGGGTCAACAAGCTAGGTGCGCACCAGGTGGGACAACGATAGCCTATGCTGTGATCCCTGACTCAGCCCTCATTAATGGAAAAAATATTCCATTGCCCTACAGGGTGTCGCTGTGCTCAGACCTGCCGGGTCTCACGCCAGCGCTGGGCGTGGTCCTCGTCGCTGATGTTCCATTCCTGCTCGATGAACTGCTTGTCGCCTGTCTCCAGCAGCGTCCACTGGACGAAGTCGGCGGCGTCCTCCGGAGTATGGAGCTGGCCGTTCTGCTTGAGCTTGATGAATCGGTCTACGGCCGGGAAGCGCTCCGGCGTCTGGGTCCGGATGTGATCCTGCATCGGGGTATCCACGACACCCGGGCGAACGGACCCCACCAGGATACCGTCCCGCCACAATTCGTCCCGGTAGACCTGATAGATCATGAACAGCGCGGCCTTGCTGGTGCAGTAGGCCCCCCACCCCATCGATGGCTTGTGTGCCGCTCCCGAGGAGATATGCAGGATACGGCTGCCCCGCTCCATGCGCGGCAACAGCCCCTGGGTGAGAAAGACCGGAGCCTCGACGTTAACGGCCATGGCCTGTCGCCAGGCCTCGAGGTCTACCTCTCTGAGCGGTCCCACCGGGTCTAGCAGACCGGCGTTGTGGACCACGGCGCGGACTCGCCACCCCTGAGCAGCATCAACAATGCGGGCGCGATCCTCCGGGTTGGCAATATCTGCACTCAACGTGCGGATGCGCTCAGGAGCGACACTGGCGGTCTCGCCCAACGGCTCGGCACGCCGCCCTACCGTGAGCACTTGTGCCCCGTCCCGGGCGAGTCCGCGCACCAGGGCCCTGCCTAGGCCACTACCGCCACCGGTTACCAAGACCAGATCGTTGTCCTGCCACTTCATCCTGCACTCCTTCACTCGATCCCAGCGACCCGTCCCCACCCGGGCGGGTGTGGACCGGGCCCCGCTCCGATTCAAGGAAAAAACCCAGTGTAACCAGTCAGCGCCTTACGGGTCGTTGTCCGGGCCGACGACCTGGTTCGGTGGCACTTCTCCGGCTGCAAAGGCCGCCAGGATGTCACGTAGTTGCCCCACAATGCGCTGTCGTGCCTCCAGCGCAGACCATGCGCTATGCGGAGTGACAGCCAGATTCGGTAGATCCGCAGCCAGTAGCGGATGCTCCGGTGGCGGTGGTTCCTTGGTCAAAACATCCAGTGCCGCTGCACCGATCTCCCCGTTACGCAGCGCCGCTGCCAGCGCCGGCTCATCGATCAGGCCCCCACGAGCGGTATTGACCAGTAAAGCATCGCGGCGCATCAGCCGCAGGGCCTGCGCGTCGATGACTCCGGCCGTCGTTTCCGTCAACGGGCAATGTAGACTCAGGACATCCACCTCGGGTAACAGGTCGTAGAACGGCACACGGCCACTGCGACAGGTCGCGGCTGCGGGCCGTTCCGCTACGCGGACCTTCATGCCCAGGGCCTCGGCATAAGCCGCCACCCGCTGACCCAGGGTGCCGTAGCCGAGAATGCCCAGGCACCGGCCGGATATTTCGCGCTGACCGGAGTCGATGAGGCTGAAATGGGCGCTGCTGCACCACTCCCCCGCCCGGACCCGCGCCGTGGCCGCGGGGATCCGCGTGAAGTGGTTGAGGATCATGGCCAGCGTGTGCTGCGCCACCGCAGTGGTCCCGTAGCCCCGGCAGTTCGCGACGGTGACCCCCCGTTCGCGGGCCGCGTCCAGGTCTACATTGTTGGTGCCCGTGGCCGCCACCGCGATCAGTCTCAGGTTAGGAAGACGGGCCAGGGCCTCAGCGTCGATGACGACCTTGTTGACGATCGCCGCCTCGGCGGGTTCGAGCCGGGGGAGCAGCGCCTCGGGACGGGTCCGGGGGTAGCACTCGAGTGGATCAGCCACCCGTTGCAGCGGGCCGAGATCGAGATCTCCAAGATCGAGGGATCCTGCATCGAGGAAGGCGGTGTGCATAGCGTGGCCCTGGGTGTCAGTTAATAGACCACCTGGCGCGCGGTTGCGCGACAGCCTGTTCGTTATTCTATGATCTTTCAGCTCTTGAGACAGGAGGCGACAAAATATGCCGCCAGGCTGTGGACACTGCCCGCCCCCTCCGGAAGACGCCCTGCAGCAAGCGGCACGCTTGCCGGCCCTCCGGCCGGTTATCGCCGTCACCGGGTACTCGGGGGCGGGCAAGACGACCCTGCTCACCGGGCTCGTGGCGCGGATGCGTCGCGGTGGCTGGTCCCCGGCCGTGGTCAAGCATGCCCACCACGGCTTTGACATGGATCGTCCGGGCAAGGACAGCTATCGGGCTCGGGAGGCCGGCGCCGAGCAGGTTCTGGTGGTCTCCGCTCGGCGCTGGGCGCTGTTGACCGAAACCCCGACTGCCGAGCGGGATGAGGATCTGCTCGTCAGGCGGCTTCAGGCCATCGACCCTGAACGGGCTGACGTCATCATCGCCGAGGGATTCCGCCACAGCGGTGCCGGGCAACTGCTGGTCCACAGCCAGCGCACCGGGACCGATCGCCCCGATTTCCGGGCACCCGGGATACTCGGTGTCGCCACCGATGAGCCACAGGCTGTGCCTTCGGGGCTGCCCTGCCTGGATCTCGATGACCAGGCCGCTATCGCAGCATTCGTCGAGCAATGCATCCACGGCATTATTGCGCGTACTGACGGCAATCCGGCACCTCACTATTAACAAGTCGAATCAATAAGTTAAAAGCGTACTTGCCCTTCCCTGCAGCCTGGACCGGGGTTACATTGAGCGGACCGGCGCGGGCGTACGCGCGGGTCGATAACAAGCATAAGCCCGGGGACGGCGACACCCCCAACGGAGGGAGGGGAGCCATGAGCTATCAGGAGACTTATCAGGAGTCGATCAACGATCCGGAGGGGTTCTGGTTACGCGAGGCGCGGCGCCTGGCGTGGATGACCGAGCCCCAAGCAGCCCTCGCGGAGGATGAACAGGGACGACAACGCTGGTTTCGCGGAGGACGCCTGAACGTCGCCCAGCTGGCGCTCGACGTGCATGTCGATGCCGGCCGGGGCGATCAGCCCGCCCTCCTCTACGACTCACCGGTTAGCGGCGGTAAAGAACAGTACACCTACCGACAGCTTCGCGACGAGGTGGCGCGCGCCGCCGGGATGCTGAGCGATCTGGGGGTCGGCCGCGGTGATCGGGTGGTCATCTACATGCCGATGATCCCGGAGGCGGTCATCAGCATGCTCGCTTGTGCACGGCTCGGTGCCATCCACTCGGTGGTGTTCGGTGGGTTCGCCGCCAACGAGCTCGCCGTGCGGATCGACGATGCCAGCCCACGGGTGGTGCTCACCGCGAGCTGCGGAATCGAGGTCGACCGGGTTATCCCGTACCAGCCACTGGTCAACGAGGCCCTGCGCCGTGCGGAGCACAAGCCGGAGCGGGTGATCTACGTCAGTCGCCCGCAGGCCGGGGTGGAATGGGACGAGGAACGGGATCTGGACTGGCACACCGGCTTAGCGGGTGCCGCTCCGGCCGATCCGGTGCCTGTCGATGCCACCGATCCGCTCTACATCCTCTACACCTCGGGTACCACCGGGAAACCCAAGGGCGTCGTCCGGGACAGTGGCGGATACGCCGTGGCGCTGAACTGGAGTCTTGGAGCTGTTTACGACCTGCACCCGGGGGACGTCTTCTGGACTGCCTCCGACGTCGGCTGGGTCGTCGGCCACTCTTACATCGTCTACGGCCCCTTGATTCGGGGCTGCACCACAGTGGTCTATGAGGGCAAGCCGGTGCGCACCCCCGACGCCGGTGCCTTCTGGCGGGTGATCTCGGAGTACCGCGCCAAGGCTTTCTTCACCGCTCCTACCGCCTTCCGCGCCATCAAGAAGGAGGATCCCGAGGCGCGCCATCTGCAGCGCTACGACATCTCCTGCCTGGAGAACGTCTTTGTTGCTGGTGAGCGACTCGACCCCCCTACCTACGAGTGGCTCTCACAGACCCTGCAACGGCCGGTGATCGATCACTGGTGGCAGACAGAGACGGGCTGGCCCATCGTCGCCAACCCAATGGGTATTCAGCCCATGCCCGTCAAGAGCGGTTCCGCCACCGTACCCATGGCCGGTTACGATATCCGCGTACTGGACGACTCCGGCCGCGAATTACCGGCAGGTGAACAGGGCAACCTGGCCATCCGGCTCCCGCTCCCACCGGGCTGCCTGCCGACCCTCTGGAACGACGAGGCCCGCTTTCAGAAGTCGTATCTGGAGCGCTTTCCGGGGTTCTATGACACCTCGGATGGCGGGTTCATCGACGAGGACGGCTACGTCTACGTCATGGGCCGGGTGGATGATGTGATCAACGTAGCCGGCCACCGCCTCTCCACCGGCGAGATGGAAGAGGTCATCGGCGATCACCCGGCAGTGGCCGAGTGCGCTGTGGTTGGTATCCACGACGACACCAAGGGCGAGCTGCCGGTGGCCTTCGTGGTGCTCAAGGATGGCAGTGACATCGACCAAGAGCGCATCGAGTCGGATCTGACCGGCATGATCCGCAACGAGATTGGCGCCATTGCTTCCCTGCGCCGGGTCGCCGTAGTCCAGAAACTGCCCAAGACCCGTTCCGGGAAGATCCTGCGCAAGAGTATCCGGACGCTCGCGAAGGAGGCGCGCGAGCAGGTTCCCACTCCTTCGACCATCGACGACGTCTCGAGCCTGGACGAGATCGCGGACGCGATTCAGGCCTACAATTTGGGACGTCACACCTGACGTCGCCGTGTCGGGCGCGGCCAAAGCGCCGCGCCCCACGGGGCCCCCGCGCCGGGGCGCCTAGCCCAGTGACCAGCCATAGAACCGCTCAAGCTGCTCGTAAACCGCCGGGAAGGATCGGCGCAGCCGCCGCGGGTCGGCGAAGAAGGTCTCCGTGGCTACCGCGAAGAATTCACCGGGATCCTGCCCGGCGTAGGGGTCGAGTGGGGCCGCGTCGCTCCCCTCTTCCGCCGCGTAAGTCTCCATCGTGCTGAACGCCGGCAGGAAGGCCGCCGACCAGTCCTCGACGGCCATCCCGCTCGGCAGCGGCGGCAGCCCGTTGACCGCGCCCTGACCCATATCCAGCTTGTGCGCGCACTCGTGGATGACCACGCTGCTACCCGGCTCCGGTTCCAGGGCGTCCTCAAGGGAGAGGACCAGCGGGCCCCCTTCCCACGCCTCGCCGATTAACGGTCCCTCCTCGATGTGCACGATGCCGTCTTCATCCTCGTACTCATGGGTGGCGATGAAGCCGGCTGGATACAGAAGGACGGTCGCCCAAGGCGCATACCAGTCCAGTCCCAGCTCCAAGACGGGCACAGCAGCTTGCAGTGCCACTGTGTCGATGGCTTGCGCATCGACTGTAACGCCGGCCAGGCCTTCGAAGCGCTTCTCGTGAACCAGCGCAGCCGCAACGGCTGCCAGGCGTTGCCGCTTGGCAGCATCCAGCCGGCGCAGCCCGGGCAGCGCTGCCTCGGCGCGGCTCCAGGCGCCGGGCGAGAGCCTGTAAGCGCGGGCAACACGGCGGCGGCGCCAATTACGCAGCCATCCCACGTCCACGCCTCCCTTGGGATCTTGGGCTCGCCTGGGTCATAATCCACCACCGTTGCCACTGGAAAGCCGATCATGCCAGAAACCACCCCCTGCGGTCCGCGCAAGCACATCAACGTTAACGGCACCGAGTTCGTACTCCTGGGCACGGCGCACATCTCCCGGGCCAGTACCGAAGAGGTCGAGCGTGAAGTGGCCGGCGGCGCCTACGACGCGGTGGCCATCGAGCTCTGCGAGAGCCGCCTGCGCGCCTTCCGCGAGCCCGACCACCTGGAGCGGATGGATCTTTTCCAGACACTCCGTGAGGGGCGTGGTGGGCTGGTCATGGCCAGTCTGGCCCTGGGGGCGTATCAACAGCGCCTGGCCGAGCAGCTCGGCGTGGACCCCGGGGCAGAGATGAAGGCAGCCGCCGCTGGGGCCGAACGCCAGGGCGCCGATCTGGTGCTGGTGGACCGGGAGGTCGGCGTTACCATGCGGCGGCTCTATCGCAACGTGCCCTGGTGGCAACGCTTTGGCCTGATCGGCGGCCTGATCGGCAGCCTCGCCTCCTCCCAGCGAATCAGTAGCGAGGAAGTGGAGCGGCTCAAGCAGGGGGACCTGCTGGAGTCGACATTCCGCGAGTTGGCCCAGAGCAGCCGGGCCCTGTACCAGCCACTGATCGATGAGCGGGATCGCTATATGGCCGCGCGGTTGCTGGAGTCCGCGGCTGGGCGCTACAAGCGTGTCCTCGTCGTGCTCGGCGCCGGACACCTCGAGGGGGTGGCGCGGTACCTGGGGCAGGCCTGGGAGGATCCGGGGGTCGAGCGCGAGGCGCTGGATCGGATGCCGCCGCCGGCACGCTGGCCACGCTACTTGGCCTACTTGGTGGCCATCGTGATCATCTCCGGCTTCGTCATCGGATTTAGCCGCAGCCCGGAGCTGGGCTGGACTCTGGTTGCGACCTGGGTGCTGATCAATGGCGGCTTCTCGGCACTGGGAGCAGCCCTCGCCTACGGCCACCCGGTGACCGTGGCTGGCGCCTTCCTGGCCGCCCCCCTGACCTCGCTCAATCCGACCATCGGCGCCGGCTTCGTGGCTGCCGCCATCGAGCTGACCGTGCGGCGGCCTCGGGTCGGCGATTTCCGCGCCTTGCGTCAACATGTGGCCCACTGGCGCGGGTGGTGGACCAACCGGGTGGCCCGCACCCTGCTTGTATTCTTCTTTGCCTCACTGGGCTCGGCCATCGGCACCTATCTGGCCGGTGCACGCATCATCGAGCGGCTGATCGCCGCCTAGCGGTCCCGCGTTGCGTGGAAGCCCAGGTCCGGCCAGCGCTCCTGGGTCAGCTCGAGGTTGGCCCGGGTCGGGGCGAGATACGCCAGCGCCCCGGTGCCGTCCCAGGCCAGCGCGGACTCGTTGCGCTCCCGGAAGCGTTCGAGCATCTTGGGATCGTCGCCGGTCACCCAGCGTGCGGTGTAGACCTGGACGCCCTCGAAGGTGCACTCGACGCCATACTCCTTGCGCAGGCGGTACGCAGCCACGTCGAACTGCAGGGTGCCGACAGCACCGACGATCCAGTCACTGCCGAGTAGCGGGCGGAATAGCTGGGTTGCCCCCTCTTCACACAGTTGTTCAAGTCCTTTTTGTAAGGCCTTCATTCGCATCGGATCCCGAAGAACGACGCGACGGAAGAGCTCCGGTGCAAAGTCGGGGATCCCCGTAAAATGCAGCGGCTCGCCCTCGGTGAAGGCATCGCCGATGATGATGGTGCCGTGGTTGTGGATACCGATGATATCCCCGGGAGCCGCCGTCTCGGCATGGGAGCGGTCACTGGCCATGAAGGTGGTGGCGCGGGGGATCTTCATGCTCTTGCCGGTGCGTACCTGGTAGAGCTTCATGCCGGGCTCGAAACGACCTGAACAGACGCGCAGGAATGCAATGCGATCACGGTGCTGCGGGTCCATATTCGCCTGGATCTTGAAGACGAATCCGGTGAAACGCCCCTCGTCGGCGTGGACCTCGCGGCCGGCATCGCGGCTGCGCGGCGCCGGGGCATGCTCAACAAAGTCGTCCAGCAGCTCGCGGATGCCGAAGTCGTTAACCGCCGAACCGAAATAGACCGGCGTCAGGCGCCCGGCGAGGTAAGCCTCAGGATCGAAGGAATCGCTGGCCTCGCGGACCAGCTCGATCTGCTCGCGCCACTCGTCCACCTCTCCCGGGAAGAGCTCGTCAAGGCGCGGGTTGTCCAGCCCCTGGATGACCTCGCCATCGGCGAACAGTCGCACCTGGTCCAGGTTGAGGTGGTAGACACCGCGAAAGCCCCGGCCCATCCCCAGCGGCCAGGTCACCGGCGCGCAGCGGATGCGCAGGACCGACTCCACCTCGTCGAGAACCTCGACCGGGTCACGGCCTTCGCGGTCGAGCTTGTTGATGAACGTCGTAATGGGCGTATCCCGCATCCGGCAGACGTCCATCAGCTGCACGGTGCGCTCCTCGACGCCCTTGGCGATATCGATGACCATCAGGGCCGAGTCGACCGCGGTCAGGGTGCGATAGGTGTCTTCGGAGAAGTCTCCGTGCCCCGGTGTGTCGAGCAGGTTCAGAATGCGCTCGCGATAGGGGAACTGCATGACCGAGGAGGTTACGGATATCCCCCGCTCCTGCTCCATCGCCATCCAGTCGGAGGTCGCGTGAAGCTTGGATTTGCGGCCCTTCACGGAGCCCGCCATCTGGATGGCGCCCCCGTAATAGAGCAATTTCTCGGTCAGTGTGGTCTTGCCGGCGTCGGGGTGCGAGATGATGGCGAAGGTGCGTCGCTTCGCTGCCTCGGTGGCCACGTCTTGCATCGGGTCTCCTGAACGGGGGTGAATCCGCGCATCATGAAACCGTACGATTCTACCCGAAGCCCGGCCGTTGCGTCGTCTCCTGAGGCTGGCACCGATGGCCCGGGCGGGAACCTGAGCGGGCCTGGTGATGTCGCATCAGGCAGCGCGCCGGGACCGGACGGCAGACCGGCTGTGTCGCGGCGGCATGTACATTCGGTAATGGTGCAAGAGGAGTCCTCAGCATGAAGAACCAACAGTGGATCAAGCTCCCTGCCACGGCAGCTGCCCTGGCGCTGGTGTTCAGCGTGAGCGCCCAGGCCCAGCAGGATCCGGGCATGGGGCAGCAGGATCCCGGTATGCAGCAGCAGGATCCGGGGATGGGGCAACAGGACCCCGGCATGCAGCAGCAGGACCCGGGCATGGCCCAGCCGGAGCCTGACCAGGCCACCTTCAGCAGCGACCAGATCGAGCGCTTTGTTGACGCTTATCTGGACATCATCGACATCCAAGAGCAGTACACCTCCGAGATCGAAGGTACCGATGGCGCCGAGGACGCTCGTGAGCTGCAGGAGCAGGCCAACGATGAGATGGTGGCGGCGATCGAGGACAACGGCCTGAGCGTTCCCGAGTACTCTGAGATCGCCAATGCCATGGACATGGATCCGGAACTGCGCGACGAGGTCTCGTCCAAGATCCATGAGCGCGAAGGCGGCTGAACGCTCGGCCCCTAGCCGCGCGCCGAACCACCCCGGCCCCCACGCAGGGCCGGGTTTTTTTTGCCCGAGTGCGGCAGCGGGTGCGTGGCTAGTTCAGACGGGAGTGTGTACGATAGCGGCCGCACCGGCGCAAAACCGCCCTCTCTTTCGACGCTGAACTCTCCAAGAAGGTCGCATGGTCAAGCAACACAGCTACAACCGAGACGAACTCCTGCTCAGCGGTCATGGCCGGCTCTTCGGCCCGGGGAACCCCCAGCTCCCGAGCCCGAACATGCTCATGTTCGACCGCATCACCCGGATCAATGATGACGGCGGGACGTACGGCAAGGGTGAGGTGGTCGCTGAGCTGGACATCCATCCGGAACTCTGGTTTTTCCGCTGCCACTTCCCGGGCGATCCGGTGATGCCCGGCTGTCTGGGTCTCGATGCACTCTGGCAGATGGTCGGCTTCTACCTCGGCTGGATCGGAGGCAACGGGGCCGGTCGCGCGCTGGGTTGCGGCGAGGTGAAATTTACCGGACAGATACTCCCGGACAATCGGCTGGTTACGTACAATGTGGCGCTGAAGCGCGTGATCAACCGCCGGCTGGTCATGGGGATCGCCGATGGCAGCGTGTCTGTCGACGGCGAGACGATCTACGAAGCTACTGATCTGAAAGTCGGGCTCTTCCAGAACACCGGCGAGCTGAACGGGGCATAGGATCAGGCGCGGACGCCAGGAGTGACAGGAGGAATATCGTGCGTCGAGTGGTAATTACCGGTCTGGGCATCGTGTCGTGCATCGGCAACAGCCGCGATGAAGTCACGGCGTCTTTGCGGGCCGGCAGGTCCGGGATTCGTTACCAGCCCGAATACGAGGAGGTCGGCCTGCGCAGCCTCGTCGCCGGCAGCTGCGACATCGATCTCCAAGATCACATCCCCCGCAAATCCCTGCGTTTCATGGGCGATGCCGCCGCCTACAGCTACATCGCCATGGACCAGGCGATCGCCGATGCGGCCCTGGACTACGATTCCATCTCGAGCCCGCGTGTTGGCCTGATCGCCGGTTCAGGCGGCGCGTCGACAGCGAATATCGTCAGCGCCACCGAGACCTTGCGCAGCCGTGGGGTCCGGAAGATCGGCCCTTACGGCGTCACGCGCACCATGGGGAGCACCGTCTCGGCCTGCCTGGCGACACCGTTCCGGATCAAGGGCCTCAATTACTCCATCACTTCTGCCTGTGCGACCAGTGCTCACTGCATCGGGGCGGCCATGGAGCAGATTCAGTTGGGCAAACAGGACCTGATCTTCGCCGGGGGCGGTGAAGAGGAGCACTGGTCGCTGACCCAGTTATTCGACGGCATGGGCGCGTTGTCGACCAAGTACAACGACACCCCCGAGCAGGCATCCCGCCCTTACGATGCCAGCCGCGACGGCTTCGTGATTGCCGGCGGGGGCGGTATGGTCGTGGTCGAGTCGCTTGAGCATGCCCAGGCGCGTGGCGCTCCGATCCTCGCCGAGTTGGTTGGCTTCGGAGCGACCTCCGATGGTTACGACATGGTCGCCCCGTCCGGAGAGGGGGCGGCGCGCTGCATGCGCCAGGCCCTCGAAGACGTCGAAGGGCCGGTCGACTACATCAATACCCACGGCACCAGCACCCCGGCCGGCGATATCACCGAGCTCGAGGCCACGCGGGAGGTCTTCGGGGACAGCATGCCGCCGATGTCGTCGACTAAGTCGCTGACCGGCCACTCCTTGGGCGCCACCGGGGTCCAGGAAGTCATCTACTCGCTCCTGATGATGGAGCAAGGGTTTATCTCGCCCTCGATCAACATCGAGCAGCTCGACCCCGAGGCAGGTGACGTGCCCATCGTCACCGAGACGCGCGAGGGGGTTAAGCTGACTACCGTGCTCACCAACAGCTTTGGCTTCGGTGGTACGAACGCAACGCTGGCACTACGCCGTTTCGACGGCTGAACGGGGCGGTGCCGGCACCCCGGCGCCGCTGGCCTCCAAGCGATTAGGGCGTAAAGGTCTCTTATGGAACAACGGCTTGACTTCGATCGCGATTTGCTGCGCCGCTACGATGTAAGCGGACCGCGCTATACGTCGTACCCGACGGCGCCCCAATTCCATGAAGGGTTTGACGCCCAGGCTTACGCCGCGGCAGCCCGGGCCACCAACGAGGCGGATCACCCCAACCCCCTGTCGGTCTATGTGCACGTGCCGTTCTGCCGCAATGTTTGCTTCTATTGCGCGTGCAACAAGATCGTGACGGCGAATTACGGCCGTGCCCAGGAGTACCTGGAGCACGTGTTCAGGGAGATCGAGCTCCAGGCACAACTTTTCGGAGACCACCGACGCGTTGAGCAACTGCACCTGGGAGGCGGCACCCCCAACTACCTCTCGGTCGACGATCTGGGCCGCCTGGTCGAGAAGCTGCGCGAGCAGTTCACCCTCGACGACACCGATCACCGGGAGTTCTCCATCGAGATCGACCCGCGCGACGTGCAGCTCGAGGATATCGGTCGCCTCGCCGAGCTCGGTTTCAACCGCATGAGCGTAGGCGTACAGGACTTCAACGAGGACGTGCAGGCAGCGGTCAACCGCGTACAGAGTGCCGAACTCTGCCGTTCGATCATCGAGGAAGGCCGGCGACACGGGTTCCGCTCGACCAACGTCGATCTCATCTACGGCCTCCCCAAGCAAACGGTGGAATCCTTCGAGGAGACCCTGGACGAGGTCATTGAACTGCGCCCTGAGCGCTTGGCGATCTACAACTACGCCCACCTGCCGCACCTGTTCAAGATCCAGCGGCAGATCAACGAGGACGAGCTGCCCGGTCCCGAGGACAAGCTGACCATCTTTGGGCGCACCATCGAGAAACTCACCGAGGCCGGTTACGTCTTTATCGGCATGGATCACTTCGCCCTACCCGATGACGAACTGGCCGTGGCGCAGAAGAAAGGCACCCTGCACCGTAACTTCCAGGGGTACTCCACACGTGCCGAGTGCGACCTGATCGCCCTGGGGTCCACTTCCATCGGCAAGATCGGCAACACCTACAGCCAGAACCTGCGGGATCCCGAGGAGTACCAGCAGCGCATCGCCAACGGCGACCTGGCGGTCTTCCGCGGCTACGAGCTGAACGAGGATGATCTGCTACGCCGGGAGGTGATCATCGAGGTCATGTGCCACTCCCGTCTCGATTACGCGGACATTGAGGCGCGGCACGGCATCAACTTCAACGAGTACTTCGCCGATGCCCTGGAACGGCTGCAGCCGCTGGTTGAAGACGGGCTGATGGAGATGGACGACCGCCACCTTCAGGTACTTCCGAGAGGGCGGTTAATGCTCCGCCACGTCGCCATGGCCTTCGATGCCTACCTGGAGCGCGAAGCCAATGAGGGCAAGCGCTATAGCCGCGTGCTGTAGGAGGCTCTGGCGAGGGGGCGTGGCCGCATCGGCCCTGGCCACGGCGGCAAGCGCCGTGGCCGGGCCGACGCTCCCCGATACGCAAGTTCTGGACCCCGGGCAAGTCGATGCACGCGGGACCCTGGGATTCAGCTATTTCGGCGCGGGCCAGGGCACGACCATGGATATCCTGCCCACGCTGCGCGCCGGTCTTCCGGGGCCTTTCGACGTCGCGATCACGGTTCCCTACCGGCACGACCTTGAAGAGGACGAGTACGCTCTGCGCAGCTCGTTCCGTACCGACTTCTCCTTCCGGATCCACGACGACGGGCGTCGCCGGGCGGTGCTGCGGGGCTACACCACCTTCGACCCGGCAGACTCCGGGGAGCGAGTTGGGAGCGGATCGCACAACTACGGGGTCAGTGCCGATTTCCGGGGCGAGGACTGGCTGGTCCCCGGAGCCTTCTACCTCCGCGGCGCTCTCGCGCGCCACGACCACCGCCAAGATCCCGGCAGCGGCGACCTCGACTATCGGCTGGCGAATCGGCTAACCGCCGAGGCCGGTGTGGGTCTGGATACCGACATCGATGCCGAGCCCTATCTCGGGATCCGCGGCACCCAGGGGCTGGGATCGACGACTCGGGATCAGCAGAGCCTGTCCTTCCGTCCGGGCATTCGGTTTCGCATCACGGGCAACTCCGAGCTCCAGTTCCTGGCTCAGTTCGATACCGTGCAGCGCAACGCTGAGCCCGAGCGGGCGATCTTCGCTACGTGGACGTACCGGCATCGCCCGCCGGATCGCGATCTGGATAGCCTCCGCGAGCGTATTGCCGCCAACGAGACAGCGATCGAGCGCCTGGATCGGCGGGTGGGGGATATTGAGCGCCGGCTGCTGACGCGTCCCGAGGTTCCCGAACCCGAGGCGACCGGAGGCGTTGTCGTGCTGAACCACTCCGGTATACCGGAACTGACAGCCCTGGTCGTCGATACCCTGGAGACCCTTGAGCTATCGGTTGCGGAAGCCCGTGAGGAGGAGGACGTGGCCCGCCGGGACCGCACAAAGATCCTCTATCGGCCGGGGCATGCCGAACGGGCGCGGGAGATCGCCCGCGCCCTCCCGGGCAATCAGCTGATCGAGCAGCGGGAAGATCTGCCTGATCAGGCGGAAATCGCCGTGCTCGTCGGCTTCGACCTGGAGTAGCCCCCTTGCCCTCGGAGCACTGTATCGCTATCATGCGACGCGCTGGCTAGGTGGCAGAGTGGTGATGCAGCGGCCTGCAAAGCCGTGTACGTGGGTTCGATTCCCGCCCTAGCCTCCACCACCTTTCCCCATCGGCTATCGTCCCCTCCAAATGTCATGGCGAAGTCGATCCCCCGCCTGCCCAGGTGGCGGAACTGGTAGACGCAGGCGACTTAAAATCGCCAGGCTTATGCCGTGCCGGTTCGAGTCCGGCCCTGGGCACCATGCCGGGCGCCTTGCCGCGCCTACGCGGCCTACGCGGCCTCTACCCCGATCCCGCAACTCGATGGCTGTCGGCACCAAACGATGCCCCCTCGAAGGGCCGGCTCAAACCGGCGGCGGGGTGCCGGCGGCCGAAGGCGGCCTAGTCGCCCGCGCCCTGCCCGTCCCATCCACGTGTCAGTCTAGGACCTCCATCGCCGCTCGCATGTAGACGTAGGCGGAGTAGAGGGTCAGAAGTGCCGCCATCCAGACCAGAATGAATCCGATCTCGGGAATCGGTATCCCAAGGATGGGTTCGCGATAGAGCAGCATGAGGATGGCCGCCATCTGCGCGGCCGTCTTCAGCTTGCCCATCTGGTTCACCGCTACACTAGCCCGCTTGCCGATCTCCGCCATCCACTCGCGCAATGCCGAGACCGCGATTTCGCGACCAATGATCACCGCCGCCGGGATCGCCATCCAGAGTCCGGGGTAGACCGCCACGAGGGCAACCAGCGCTACGGCCACCATAAGCTTGTCCGCCACCGGGTCCAGGAACGCGCCAAAATCCGACGACTGGTTGAGTCGGCGGGCCAGGTACCCATCAAGCCAGTCGGTGATCGCCGCTAAGGCGAACACGGCCACGGTGAGCAGGTTGGTCCACGGCGGAGGCAGGAGGAAGCAGAGCCCGAAGACCGGGATCAGCACGATGCGGAACAGTGTGAGCGCGGTGGGCAGAGTCAGCGTCATGATGGTGTCCTAGCCGTGGAACGTGTCGTAGATCCGTTGAGCGAGCGAGCGGTTGATGCCGGGCACGCAGGCCAGGTCCTCGACGCCCGCCTGACGGATTCCCTGCATCCCCCCGAAGTGTTTCAGCAGGCTCTGGCGGCGTTTCGGCCCCAGTCCTGGGATCTCTTCCAGGATCGACTCCCGTCGTGCCTTGCCGCGGCGCTGGCGATGACCACTGACCGCAAAGCGGTGGGCTTCGTCACGCACTTGCTGCAACAGGTGAAGCGCCGGCGAATCCGCCGGCAACTCGAGTTCCCGCTCCCCGTCATCGAGCAGCAGGGTCTCCTCACCGGGGCGACGCTCCGGCCCCTTGGCGATCCCCATCAGGGCGACGCCGTCGATACCCAGTTGGTCGAGGACTTCCCGTGCCTGTGCAACTTGCCCCTTTCCTCCATCGATTAGCAAGAGGTCGGGCAGCGGTGCCTCGCCGCTCTGCACGCGCCGGTAGCGCCGCGTCAGCGCCTGGTGCATGGCCGCATAGTCGTCGCCGGCCGTTACATCGCGGATGTTGAAGCGACGATAGTCGCTCTTGACCGGCCCCTCCTGATTGAAGACCACGCAGGAGGCCACGGTTGCCTCGCCGCCGGTGTGGGAGATGTCGAAGCACTCGATCCGCTCCGGCGGCATGTCGCTGTCGATGATCTCGGCAAGCGCGCTGTAGCGCTTGCGTTGGCTGGACGTGGAGGCACTGCGTGCCGACAGGGCGTAGCGGGCATTCTCCTCGGCCATCTCGACCCAGCGGCGACGGTCGCCGCGCACACGATGGCGGATCGCCACCGCGCCGCCAGAGGGGGTGCGCAGGGTCTCTTCGAGCAGGCGTTGCTCGCGGACCGGGCGATTGATCACGACCTCTGGGGGGGCGGCACGGCCGATGTAGTGCTGAGCCAGAAAGCTTGCCAGGATATCGGTCTCGCGACTGCCTCCCGGCACGTTGGGGAAGTACGACTGGTTGCCCAGGCTGTTGCCGCCGCGAATGAAAAAAACCTGAACGCAGGCCGTATCCCCCTCTGCCACGCAGGCAACCACATCCATGTCGTCGTCCCGGTCCTGCGCGACGTACTGCCGCTGCTGGATGTGCCGGAGATTGGCAATGCGGTCACGCAGGCGCGCCGCCTGCTCGAACGCCAGGTTCTCCGCGGCCTCCTCCATGCGCTCGACCAGCTCGGCAATGACCTCGCCGGAGCGCCCTTCCAGGAAGAGCTCCACGTCCCGCACCTCGCGGCGATAGTCTTCCTCGCTGATGTACCCGACACAGGGCGCCGTGCAGCGTCGGATCTGGTATTGCAGGCAGGGGCGCGAGCGGTTCCGGAAGAACGTGTCCCGGCACTGCCGTATGGGGAAGACCTTCTGCAGATGACCGAGCGTCTCGCGCACGGCCGTGGAGTTCGGGTAAGGCCCGAAGAATCGGCCCGCCCCCTTCCGGCCGCCCCGGTGGTAGCCTAGCCGCGGAAACTGTTGATGACTGGAGAGGTAGATATACGGGTACGACTTGTCGTCCCGCAGCAGGACGTTATAGCGCGGCCGGTGCTCTTTGATCAGGTTGTTCTCCAGGATCAGCGCCTCGGCCTCGGTGTGCGTCACCGTGATCTGGATATCGGCAATGAGCTGGACGAGCCGCTCCGTCTTGGGCGTCTTGCGGGACGGCGTAAAGTAGCTGGAGACGCGCCGACGCAGATTGCGGGCCTTACCGACGTAAATGATGGTGCCTTCGGCGCTGAGCATGCGGTAAACGCCCGGCCGCTCCGGCAGGCTGCGGACCCGCTCGCGCAACGCCTCACGCCCGGAGATCTGCTCTGCCGAACCCTTGCTCATCCCGTTCCATGCCCTGCCCTGCTGTTGAGCCGGTCTGACCGCCTGCCGTCGCCCCCCGGAAACCCGGTTCTGGAGAGTCCGGGTGTTGTACCCGCTCCTTCAGCCACTGTCCACCGGAGCGGAACACAGTCGGAGTCATGGCGGCCGCGCCGGCACCAGGCGCGCGGGCAACAGCCGCGGCCCGTGACACCCCCGACCGCCACCCGCAGGCGAGGAAACGCTCAGGACTCGGGGGGCTTGGATTCAAGCAGACCGTAGTCGAGGGCAACCCGCGTCAACTGGGCATCGTTACGCACGCCCAGCCGTTCGTAGAGACGACCGCGGTAGGTGCTCACGGTCTTGGGGCTCAGGCACAGCTCCTTGGCGATGCTGGTCCCCCGCTGTCCGTTGAGGATGCGCATCAGCACCTCGAACTCGCGGGAAGTCAGACCATCGAACGGGCTCTCGCCGGTGCCGTCCAGGCTGACCAGGGCCACGTGCCGGGCGACCTCCGAACAGATATAACGGCGTCCGAGGTAGACCGAGCGGATAGCCTCGATCAACTCTTCCCGGTCCGCCCCCTTGTGCACATATCCCCTGGCGCCCGCCCGCAGCGCGTGGGCCGGATAGGGCCCCGAGTCATAAATGGTGACCGCGATCACGCCGACCTTCGGGTGGCTACGGGACAAGCGCCGTGTGGCCTCGATCCCCCCCATGCCTGGCATCTGAAGATCCATGAGAACCACATCGGGCTCATGCTCGCGCACTGCAGACAGGGCCTGCTCGCCGTTCTGTACCTGCTCAACGATCTGGAGGTCCGGGATATCCCGGAGCATTCCCTCGATGGCCTGCCGGACCAGGCGGTGATCGTCTGCCAGAACAATGCGAATCATCCACCCACCTCGAAACCGCTCGGGATACTCGGCTATTCTGTAGAGCGTGTTACATTCGGGCAACCCAAACTGATCAGGCCGTCACCTGCATGGACCCTACCCTACATCCCCGGCTTCAGCGATTGTATCCTTTGGAATCAACAGGTTCCGTCGACCTCGAAGGCCTCTACCTCGACACCCCTCTCCCGGAGGGGAGCGGCAATACGCCATGGGTCTACGCCAACTTTGTCACCAGCCTGGACGGGCGCATCAGCCTTGATGTCGGCCCCGGTTGCCGCGTGCCAGATACGGTGGCTAATGCCCGTGACTGGCGACTCTTCCAGGAGCTCGCCGCGCGAGCGGACTGCCTGATCACCAGCGGGCGTTACCTGCGGGAACTCGAGGGGGGCTTTGCCCAGGATATCCTTCCGGTGGGCCCGGCATTCAACGACCTGCAGCAGTGGCGGCGGGATCACGGGATGCAGCTGCAACCGGATGTGGCGGTTGTTTCCGGTTCAGCGGATTTTCGGATCCCGTCCCTGCTGCGCGAGCAGGGGCGACGGATCTGGCTGTTCGTCCCGGAAGATACAGCAGCGGAACGGCTGCAGTGTCATCGTGAGGTGGGAGCCGAGGTGGCGGCCCGGTTCCCCGGCGGGCGAGTGACGGGTCAGCAGGTGCGCGAGACGCTCGGCGCACTTGGGTATGCCCGGGTGTATTCGGTCGCCGGTCCTCAAGTAGCACATACTCTGGTCTCGGACGGGAGCCTCGATACACTCTTCAAAACCGTCCGCCACCGGATCATCGGCGGCAAGCCAGGTGCGTTCGAGACCATCATCGAAGGTGCAGGCCTTGAGCGCCCGGCCGACTTCCTGTTGCGCTGGATCTACCTCGACCCCGGTACCGCCCCGGGCGAGGAACAGCAACTGATGCGCCTGGACCGGGTCCGGGGGTAGACCGATCCAGGCGCCGGGCATCCCGGCCGGGCGGTTACTGTCCCTGGCCCGGGATGCCGCCGCGTGCCAGCTCCCGAGGGTCCAGCAGGCGCTGCAACTCTGCCTCCGAGAGGTCGGTCATCTCGCGGGCCACCTCGATCACCGGCCGCCCCTCCCGATACGCCTGCTTGGCGATCTCGGCGCCCTTCTCGTAACCGATCACGGCGTTCAGGGCCGTCACAAGAATCGGGTTGCGGTCCAGAGCGGCGCGCAGGTTGTCCTCGTTAACGGTAAACCCGGCAATGGCGTCCTGCCCGAGGACCGTCGACGCGTTGGCGAGAAGATCGATGCTCTGCAGCACGTTGTAGCCGATCACGGGCAGCATGACATTAAGCTGGAAGTTCCCGGACTGGCCCGCCACCGAGACGGTGGTGTCGTTACCCATGACCTGTGCCGCGACCATAGCCACCGACTCCGGGATGACCGGATTGACCTTGCCGGGCATGATGCTCGATCCGGGCTGCAGGGCCGGGAGGCTGATTTCGCCCAGCCCCGCCAACGGGCCGCTGTTCATCCAGCGCAGGTCATTGGCGATCTTCATCAAAGAGACCGCCACGGTGCGCAATTGTCCGGATAGCTCCACCGCGGCATCCTGGCTCGACAGGGCCTCGAAGCGGTTCGGCGCCGGGGCGAAGGGTACGCCGCTGGCTTCGGCAAGCCGCCGACAGACCTGCTCACCCAGCTCTGCCGGGGCGTTGATGCCGGTGCCCACGGCGGTGCCCCCCTGGGCCAGGGCGTGCAGCCTCGGCAGGCCAGCCTCGATGCGGCTGACCCCGTTGCGGATCTGCGCGGCCCAGCCCGAGAGCTCCTGCCCCAGGGTCACCGGCATGGCATCCATCAGGTGAGTCCGACCGGTGGTGGTGACATCCTCAAACTCGGTGGCGCGCTGCTCGATGGTGTCCGCCAGTCGGCGCAGTGCCGGCAGCAGCCGATCGTGAACCTCGAGGGCGGCGCTGACGTGGATTGCCGTCGGGATGACGTCGTTGGAACTCTGCCCCATGTTGACGTGATCGTTGGGGTGGACGGGGCAGCCCGCCCGGTCACTGGCCAGCCGGGCGATGACCTCGTTGGCGTTCATGTTGCTCGAGGTGCCCGAGCCGGTCTGGAAGACGTCGATGGGGAAATGGTCGTCGTACTCGCCCCTTGCGACGGCCTCGGCCGCCTCCGCAATGGCTTCGGCGACGGTCGGATCGAGGCCGGAGAGGTCGCGGTTGGCTCGCGCGCAGGCCGCCTTGATCAGCCCCAGCGCCTGGATGAAGGGCCGCGGCATGGGCTGCCCGCTGATCGGGAAGTTCTGCACCGCACGCTGCGTCTGCGCGCCGTACAGGGCGTCCGACGGGACCTGGAGTTCACCCATGCTGTCGCGTTCGATCCGGTAACCGTCTTGAGTCATAGATTGGCTCTCTCTCCTGCTCAATAGCGAGGGGCGATCAGGCCCACAAAAAGGCGAACAGGCATTGTAGAATACGCGGCCGGAATTGGCAGCGGAGACCCTTACCCGTGGAGCTGGATACCCTGACCGCACTCGCGCCGATCGATGGGCGCTACGCCGACAAGACCGACAGCCTGCGGCCGTTGCTCAGCGAGTACGGCTTGATTCGTCACCGAGTGGTGGTCGAGGTCCGCTGGCTGCAGGCCCTGGCTAACGAGCCGGGAATCGCCGAAGTCCCGCCGCTGTCGGCCGATGCCACCACCTTCCTGGAGGAGCTGCTGGCCGGTTTCGACACCGAGCAGGCGCGGCGAATCAAGGCGATCGAGGCGACCACCAACCACGACGTCAAGGCCGTCGAGTACTATCTCAAGGAGCGGCTCACCGCGCACGAAGAGCTCGCGCAGCGCGCCGAGTTTGTGCACTTCGCCTGCACCTCCGAGGACATCAACAACTTGGCCTGGGCGTGCATGCTCCGTGGTGCCCGCGACGAGGTCCTGCTGCCGGCGCTGGACGCCACCATCGAGCAGCTGCGCGAGCTCGCCCATGCCCAGGCTGAGCAGCCCATGCTCTCGCGCACGCACGGTCAGACGGCCTCGCCCACAACGCTGGGCAAGGAGATCGCCAACGTGGTGCATCGGCTGCGCGAGCAGCGGCAGCGCTTGGCGGATGTCCAGCCGCTGGGCAAGATCAACGGCGCCGTGGGCAACTTCAACGCCCACCTGATCGCGTACCCGGAGGTGGACTGGCCTGCCCTGGGGCAGCGCTACGTCGAGGGTCTGGGGCTGGGGTGGAACCCTTATACCACGCAGATCGAGCCCCACGACTGGATCGCCGAGTTGTTCGATGCCATCAGCCGGGTCAATACCGTATTGCTGGATCTCAGCCGCGACGTGTGGGGGTATATCTCGCTCGGCTACTTCGGACAGCGGGTCGTTGCCGGCGAGGTCGGCTCCTCGACCATGCCCCACAAGGTCAATCCGATCGATTTCGAGAATGCCGAAGGGAACCTGGGGGTCTCGTCAGCGCTGCTTGAGCACCTGGCTCGCAAACTGCCCGTATCCCGTTGGCAGCGGGATCTGAGTGACTCCACGGCCCTGCGCACGGTGAGCCTGGGCATCGCCCACACACTCATTGCCCTGAAGTCCCTTGAGAAAGGTATCGGCAAGCTGGAGGCCAACCCCCACCGCCTCGACGACGACCTAGAGGCTGCCTGGGAGGTATTGGCCGAGGCGATCCAGACGGTGATGCGCCGCTACGGGGCCGAGGAACCGTATGAGCAGCTCAAGAAACTCACGCGTGGTCGCCGGATCGATGAGCACGCGGTCCGCACATTCATCGAGGGGCTCGACCTACCGGAGGAAGCCAAGGATCAGCTGCGCGGGCTAACCCCGCGAACCTACCTGGGCAATGCCGCGGCCCAGGCCCGCGCAGTGTAGCCGCTCGCCGCCTCTGCGCCGGGTGCGCCGGGCCCTTGCGGCCCGGCCCCGGGTGGGCCCGGTGACGTTGCTGCTCCGGGCGCTAGTCGGGATCCTCAGCGGACCAGAGATGGTCCGACCAGGCCCCCTCGGTCCACTCCTCGCGCAGACGACGGCGGTTGAGAGCCAGCCACTGTAGCGCAATCACCGGCATGGCGGCCCGATAATGGCCCTCTGCCACCTGTCCGATGGCCTCGTCGGCCGGGAGCACATGGGTCCAGATATCCTCGTGCTCCTCGTCGAGCCCGTGGACACCGCCGGCTTCACTGGTATCGCAGCGGGCACAGTAAAGCACGACCCGCTCCGTGCTGCCGCCGGGGCTGGGCAGGTAGTCCGCAATCGGGCGCAGGTCCTCAATGACCACGTTGGCCTCTTCCCGCGCCTCGCGGATGGCCACTGTGCGCGGATCCTCCCCAGGTTCCGCGATGCCGGCGATGGTCTCGGTGATCCAGGCGCCGCGATTGTCGTCGATGGCCCCGACCCGGAACTGCTCGACCAGGATGACCTCGTCGCGCTCGGGATCATAAGGCAGGACGCCAACGGCCAAGCCGCGGACCAGACACTCCCGCGTCAACTCGGGCGTCATGCCGCCCTCAAACCTGGCGTGACGCAGACGGATCCGGTCCAAACGGAGGAACCCCTCATGGCAGGGGTCACGACCGAGGATCTCGAAACGGTGGGCCATTCCTTTACTCCCTCGATTCAGTCACGGTCGAAAACCGCGAAGCTCTCGACATGGGCGGTGTGCGGGAACATGTCCATAATACCCGCCGCCTTCAGCCGGAAGCCGTGCTCGGCGACAAGGATCCCGGCATCGCGGGCCAACGTTGCGGGGCCACAGGAGCAATAGACCACCCGGCTAGCGCCTGTGCCGGCCACCGCGGGAAGAACCTCCTGGGCACCAGAGCGTGGCGGGTCCAGCAGGACGGCGTCATAGTGTCCCGCCGCCTGTCGGGTGCCCTCCTCGCTGGCGAGATCGGCCACGGCGAAGGAGGCGTCCAGGCCGTTGGTGGCCGCATTCTCCTCGGCGCGGCGGACCAGTCCCGCCTCGCCCTCGATGCCGGTCACCGCGGCCCCTTCTCGCGCCAACGGCAGCGTGAAGTTGCCCACCCCGCAGAACAGGTCGAGGATGCGTCTGCCCGGCCGCGGCTGCAGCCATTCCAGAGCCTGCTCGACCATGGCCACGTTGATGGGGGCATTGACCTGCGTGAAGTCCGTGGGTAAGAACGCCACTTCGACATCGTAGGGCGGCAGGGCGTAGCTTAGGTCCAGCGCCGACTGCGGCGCCACCGGCGTCACCGTGGATTCGTCCCCCGGCTGACGGAGGATGGCCAAGCCGGTGGCTGCGGCAAACTCACTCAGCCGATCCAGATCGCTGTCTGTGAGCGGCGCCAGGTGGCGCAGCACCAGCGCCGCGCGCGCGTCCCCGCAGGCTACCTCGATCTGGGGAATGCGGTCCGGGATCGACAGGGAGCCGACCAGACTGGCCAGGTCCTGCATGCGCTCACCCACCCGCGGGTCGAGCACCGGACAACTGTCCACCGGCGCCACGAGCGGGCTGTGCTTCTCGCGGAAGCCGACTAGCACCCCACCCTTCTTAGGCACGTGCTTGACGGCTAGCCTCGCCTTGCGCCGGTACCCCCAGACCGGCCCGGTCAGCGGTGCCAGACGCTGCTCCGGTTCGACACCACCGATGCGCTGTAGCTGCTCGAGCAGGACCCGTTCCTTGTGGGCGATCTGCGCCTCCGGGGGAAGATGCTGCAGCGCGCACCCGCCGCAGGTGCCGAAATGGTCACAATGCGGTGCGATCCGCTCGGCCGCCGGCTCGAGAATCTCGATCGCCGTCGCCTCGGCCCGTTGACGGCGCAGCTTGGTATACCGGTAGCGAACCCGCTCGCCCGGCAGGGCGAAATCGACGAAAACCGGCCGCCCCTGGGCATCGTGGGTGATCCCGCGCCCCTCGTGGGCCATGCCCTCGATACGGGCCTCCACCGGCTCGCGGGACATACGCCGTTTACGCCCCACGCCAGGCCTCCAGGAAGCTGCTCAGGTGGGGACGATCGGTGGCTTCCAACGCCGCAGCCACCCGGTCGGTCTCGCGCTGGTAGTCTTCGCGGTCCAGGGCGCCGCGGAAGTACTGGAAGCGCAGGTATAGCAAATAGGTATTGAGCACGTCGGTCTCGCAGTAGTTGCGCACCGCCTCGATCTCGCCCCGGGCGACGGCATCGGCTACCGCGCCGCCGGTCATGCCCATCTTGCCGGGCAGACCGCAGAGCGTGGCCACCTCGTCCAGCGGTGCGGCACCCCGCATCTGGAACGAGGAGAGGACGTCCATCAGATCGAGGTGGCGATCATGATAGCGGTTGAGGTAGTTGTTGAAACGGAAGGCTCGATCGTTGTCGCCCGTCTCCCAGTAACGCGGCGCACTGACCCCATTGATCAGAGCGCGATGGTGCAGCACGGGGATATCGAAGCCATTGCCGTTCCAGGAGACCAGATTGGGCACATAGCGATCGAGTCCCTCGAAGAAGCGTTCGAGGAGTATCTGCTCGCCATCCTCCGGGGTGCCCAGCGACCAGACGCGAAAACGGCCCTCGACCAGACCGGCCAGCGAAATGGCCACCACCCGGTGCAGGTGCAGTCGCGGGAACTCGTTTCCAGTCTCCTGGCGGCGTCGCGCCGCCATGGCCCGGGAGACATCCGTGTCCTCGAGGCCGTCCAGACCGTAGACGACCCGGCCGCCGGCCAGGTCGGGAACGGTCTCGATATCAAAGGCGAGCACGTTCATCGTTTCTCTCCCTGTCGATCAGCCGGTTACGAGGACCACGAAGGCAACGGCGTACTCCCGCTCGTCGCTGAGGCTCAGGGCTGCCTCATTCACCCGCAGGGCTGCGGCCCGCTCGGCGGCGGCGCCGTGGAAGCGCAGCGAGGGCTTGCCCCGGGCATCGTGGACCACCTCAAGATCGCGCAGCGTCACCCCATCGCTCAGCCCGGTGCCCAGGGCCTTGGAGGCAGCCTCCTTGGCAGCGAATCGGCGCGCCAGGAACGCCGCGGTACCGCCGGACTCTTGGAAGCCTTGCAGTTCGCCCGGCGCCAGAACACGCCGGGCGAGTCGCTCACCGTGGCGCTCCAGTGCACGCTCCAGTCGCACCACGGCCACAATGTCCGTACCAATGCCGGCAATCATGCCGCCGCCGACCGCATGAGCCGCTTCATCTCCGCCACGGCCGGCGCCAGCCCCTCGAAGACCGCGCGGGCGACAATGGCATGGCCGATGTTCAGTTCGGCCATGGCCGGGAGTGCCGCTACCGGCTCCACGTTATGGTAGTGCAGACCATGCCCGGCATTGACCTGCAGTCCGGCATCACGGGCCCGTAACGCCGCCGTCCGCAGGCGCTCGAGTTCGCGGCCCTGCGTAGCGGCATCCGGGGCATCGGCGTAAGCACCGGTGTGGAGTTCGATCACCGGGGCCCCGGCGGTCGCCGCGGCATCGATCTGGGCCGGATCGGGGTCGATGAACAGCGACACCCGGATGCCGGCCTCGCCCAGGCTGCGGCAAGCCTGCTCCAGGCGCTGCACATCCCCGGCAACGTCGAGGCCACCCTCGGTGGTCAACTCGGCGCGCCGTTCCGGCACCAGGCAGCAATCCGCCGGACCCAGCCGCGAGGCGATCCCGATCATCTCGTCGGTAACCGCCATTTCCAGGTTGACCCGGGTCTGCGTATGCCGCTGCAGCTCCTCCACGTCACGGTCCTGAATGTGCCGGCGATCCTCGCGCAGGTGGACCGTAATCGCATCCGCCCCTCCGCGCTCGGCCTCCGCCGCGGCGTGAAGGATGTCAGGGTAGCGTGTGCCGCGCGCCTGACGCAGCGTAGCCACATGATCGATATTGACACCGAGTTGAATTTGCCCCGTGGACATAGGTCTCCCAGAAAGCCGTCCCATCAACCGCGCAGCGATCGGAACATCTCGCGACTGCGCAACCGGCGCCCACCCAGATGTCGATGGAGCACCGCCCGCATCAGCCGCCGCGCCTCGCTGCGCACCGGTTCTTGCGACAAACCCTGCCCCTCCGTGGCTGCCAGTGCCAGCAGTGTAGCCCCCCGGACCTCCACGCCGCCCTCGCCCGTGCCCGCAGGCTCAGCGCCCCGCTCCGGGGTGTAGCGGTAGGCGGACTGCGGCACAACCGGCCGGCCGAGGACGTCCGTTTCCAGCTCCATGCCGTAGCCGCTCTCCTCCAGGAGCGCGAGCTCGAAGCGCCGCAGTGCGGGCTCCGCATCATCCCCAGCCAGACAATCGACGGCGATAGCGTAACGCTCCCAGGTCAGCGGGTGCGGGTCCTCCCGCCGGGTCAACGCCAGCAGGAGCTCAGCCATGTAAAACCCACACGCCAGCGCCCCACCACGCAACGCATAGCCGCGTCCGGCTTGCTCGACTTCGGTCAGGGTCTTGAGGTCGCCGCGGCCTTTCCAGACGACCTGAAGCGGGATAAAAGGCTCAAGCTGCCCGCTCCACCCCCGTCGCCGCACCCCGTTGGCAACTGCACCGATACGCCCGTGCTCGCGGCTGAACAGTTCGACCAGGGTGCTGCTCTCGCGGAAGGCTCGCCGATGAAGCACCCAGGCCGGCTGCCCCTGCGCGGTATCCATTCAATCCGTGTAACCGAGCTCGTCGAGCGCCCGCCGATCGTTCGTCCACTGCTCCTTGACCTTGGTCCAGAGCTCCAGGTGGACCCGTTCGCCGAGCATATTCTCCATCTGCAACCGGGCGCTGCGACCGATTTTCTTGAGTCGTTCGCCCCCGCGTCCGATCACGATGGGTTTCTGCCCCTCGGTCTCGACCCAGATGACCGCCGATAGCCGGGTCATACCCTCCTCGCGATGGAGCTGCTCGATCTGCACCGTGGTGGTGTAGGGAAGTTCGTCGCCGAGATTGAGCATGAGCTGTTCGCGGACTAACTCACCGAGGCGAAAGCCGAGGTCCCGGTCGGTGATCTGGTCGGCCGGGAACAGGGGTGGCCCCGCCGGAAGCTGCTGGATGATCTCCTGCTCGAGGGCATCGAGATTCTCTTTCCGGGTAGCCGATACCGGCACCAGCGCCGCGAATTCCCGTTGCGCGGCCAACCACTCCAGATGTGGTAAAAGCAGCCGTTTGTCCTGGACCCGGTCAACCTGATTCACCGCCGCAATGACAGGGGCGTCGACCTCGGTGAGGCGTTCCAGGACCCTCTGGTCGTCATCCTTCCACTCTGTTCCGCGGACGACGAAGACGACCACATCGATATCTTCCAGCGCGCTGTGGGCGGCCCGGTTGAGCTGGCGATTCAGGGCACGCTTGGCGGATTGGTGCATGCCCGGCGTATCGACCAGCACCGTCTGGGATCCGGGGCGATTGAGAACGCCCAGGATACGGTGCCGAGTGGTCTGTGGCTTGCGCGTGACGATGCTCACCTTCTCGCCGAGCAAGGCGTTGAGCAGCGTCGATTTACCGACATTGGGCCGACCGACCAGTGCGCACAGCCCGCTGTGCTCGAGCGTCGCAATCGCCTCGGTTGATCCATTACTCATGGCCGGAGCCTCCTCCTTCCGCCGACTCGGCGCCGATCTCGACGAGCATCGCCTCGGCGGCGCGCTGCTCGGCCTGCCTGCGGCTGCCGGCCTCACCGACCGTTTTCTGCTCGCTGTCGCTGAGTCGGCACTCGACCTGAAAGCGCTGATGGTGGGCTCGTCCGCGGACATCCAGCACCTGGTAGCCGGGCAGGGGACGGCGCGTCGACTGCAGAACCTCCTGCAGGCGAGTCTTGGGGTCCTTGAGCACCGCCTGCTCCGGCAAGCTCTCCAGTCGCGGACGATACAAGCCGATGATGACTTGCGACGCGGTCTCGAAGCCCGCGTCCAGGTAGACCGCGCCGAACACCGCCTCCAGGGCATCGGCCAGGATGGAGTCACGCCGGTGGCCGCCGCTCTTGAGTTCGCCGCCGCCCAGGCGAAGATGGTCACCCAGTTCTATGTCCCGCGCGATGGCCGCTAGGCTGGAGCGATTGACCAGGCTCGCGCGCAACCGCGACAGCGTACCCTCGCTATCGCCCGGGCGCCGGTGGAATACCTCGTGGGCGATGACGAAGTTCAGCACCGAGTCGCCCAGGAATTCCAGGCGTTCATTGTGGCGGCCGCCGGCACTGCGGTGCGTGACCGCCTCCTGGAGGCGGTCAAGTTCCCGGAACCGGTGATCGAGCCGCTGTTGCAGGCGTTCGAGATCGGACATGGGTTATTCGATCCGCTGGCCAATGCGATCCCAGGCGATCCCGCCCTCCTCGCTGTCCCAACTCATCCAGATCAGGAACGCGCGCCCGGCCAGGTAGTCGTCCGACACCGGGCCCCACATCCGGCTGTCGGCACTGCGATCCCGGTTATCCCCGACAGTGAAGTACTTACCCTCGGGGACCGTGTACGTGAAATCCGCCGACTGGGAAGCCGGATGGTGGAGGATGGTGTATTCGCGACCGGAGACCCGCTCCGTGCGCAGGACCGAGGGTTGGTCCGGGTCAGCGCCTGGGCCGGCGTAGCGCTCCTGCCCTTCCTGCTCCAGGCGCTCACCGTTAACGTAGAACGTCCGATCCTGATACCGAATCTCGTCCCCAGGCAGGCCGATGACTCGCTTGATGTAGTCCTGGCCCGGGTCAACGGGATAGCGGAACACGGCCACCTCGCCCCGCTCCGGCTCGCCATCCCCGAACAGGCGGCTGCGCAGGACGGGCAGACGGATGCCGTAGGAGGCCTTATTGACCAGGATGAAATCGCCGGCCTGCAGCGTGGGGAGCATCGAACCGGAGGGGATGCGGAACGGCTCGGCCACGAACGAGCGAACCAGCAACACGATCAGGATGATCGGAAAAAGCGAGCGCGGCAGATCGATATACCACGGGTCGCGGTCACGATCGATATTCTCGCGGTGACGCAGCCACCGATCCCAGCCCCACACCAGGCCGGTGAGCAGGGTCAGCACAACAAGGAGGATTTCAAAGTTCATGGGCGCCCACTAATCCTTTGAGTCATCGACCCGCAGCACGGCAAGGAAGGCATCCTGCGGGATCTCCACCTTGCCGACCTGCTTCATGCGCTTCTTGCCCTCCTTCTGTTTCTCGAGGAGCTTGCGCTTGCGGCTCGCATCCCCGCCGTAGCACTTGGCGGTGACGTTCTTGCGCATCGCCTTGACGGTGCTGCGTGCAATGATCTGCCCGCCAATGGCCGCCTGTATGGCCACCTCGAACATCTGCCTCGGGATGATCTCCTTGAGCCGCTCCACCAGGGCCCGGCCGCGGTGGTAGGAGTGATCCCGGTGGACGATATTCGACAGCGCATCCACGCGGTCGCCGTTGATCAGGACATCGAGCTTGACCAGATCGTCGGCCTGAAAACGCTTGAGTTCGTAATCGAAGGAAGCGAAACCACGCGTCGCCGACTTGAGGCGGTCGAAGAAATCGAGGACCACCTCGCTGAGCGGCATCTCGTAGACTAGCGAGATCTGCTGGCCAACGTACTGCATCTCTTTCTGGACGCCCCGCTTCTCCTCGCAGAGGGCGAGGACGTTGCCGACGTACTCCTGGGGCACCAGGATGCTTGCCTCGATGATCGGCTCCTGGATCTCCTCGATCTCCGCGTTCGGCGGCAGATTCGCCGGGTTGTCGATCTCCAGCTCCTGCCCGTCGCGGGTGATCACGTGGTGGACCACGGTCGGTGCGGTCGTGACCAGGTCCAGATCGTACTCCCGCTCGAGCCTCTCCTGGATGATCTCCATGTGGAGCATGCCAAGGAACCCCACGCGGAAACCGAAGCCCAGTGCCTGGGAGTTTTCGGGCTCGTAGTTCAATGCGGCGTCGTTGAGCCGTAGCTTGCCAAGGGCGGTGCGCAGCGCCTCGAAGTCGTCGGAGCTGGTGGGGAAGAGACCGGCGAATACACGCGGCTGGACCTGCTTGAAACCGGGCACCGGCGTTGCGGCTGGCTCCTGAGCGCGCGTGAGGGTGGCACCAACCGGCGCACCGTCGATGTCCTTGATGCCTGCGACCACATAGCCGACCTGCCCGGTACCGAGCCGGTCCTGCGGGGTGCGTTTAGGGGTGAAGATGCCCAGATCATCCACCTGAAATTCGCGGTCCGTGGCCATCACGCGGATCCGGTCCCCCTTGCGCAGTTCGCCGTCGAAGATCCGGGCCAGGCACACCACGCCGAGGTAGTTATCGAACCAGGAGTCCATGATTAAGGCCTTGAGCGGCGCGTCGGCCTGCCCCTTCGGCGGCGGCACCCGTTGGACCAGGGCCTCGAGCAGATCCTCGACCCCCTCACCGGTCTTGGCGCTGACCATCAGCGCCTCGGCCCCGTCCAGCCCAATGATTTCCTCGATCTGCTCGAGCACCTCCTCAGGCTCCGCCGACGGCAGGTCGATCTTGTTGAGCACCGGGATGATCTCCAGGTCCTGCTCGAGGGCCGTATAGCAGTTGGCGACGCTCTGGGCCTCGACCCCCTGGGAGGCATCGACCACCAGCAGTGCTCCCTCGCACGCGGCCAGCGAACGAGATACCTCGTAGGAGAAGTCCACGTGGCCCGGGGTATCGATGAAGTTCAGCTCGTAGACCTGCCCGTCCCGCGCGTGGTACTTCAGCGACACGCTCTGCGCCTTGATAGTGATGCCTCGTTCGCGCTCAAGGTCCATGGAATCCAGGACCTGGTCGCGGCTCTCGCGCTCGCTCAGCGTCCCGGCGACCTGAATGAATCGATCCGAGAGCGTGCTCTTGCCGTGATCGATGTGGGCGATGATCGAGAAGTTGCGGATATTCTCCATGCGTTGCTCGGTCCTGCCTTGTCGCCGGTTCCAACCAAAAAGAAAAGCGCCACCCGCGTGCGGGCGGCGCCCACATTCTACTCGTTTCGAGGCCTCAGGGCATTTGTAATGCCAGAAAACTCGGGTGTCCGTCACGGATCACCAGCACCGGCACGGTACTGCCGGGCTCCACGGCAGCCACGCCGTCGCTGAGGTCCTCCGCCGTGTGCACAGGCTCCCGATCGAAACTGACCAGCACGTCGCCCACCCGCAGCCCGGCCTCGGCGGCCGGCCCCTCTTCGACGCCGGTGATGAGCACTCCGCCCTCATCCTCCAGTTCCAACTCCTGCCGGGTGGCATCGTCCACGGGCTCCACCCGCAGCCCCAGGTCGGCACCGCCCTTGCGGTCCGCAGGGTCCTGCTTCCCGGGCGAGGCGGCGAGTTCGTCCTCGCCCGGCAGGGCAGCCACTTCGACCTCCACGGTCTTGGTCTCGCCATCACGAAGGATCAGCAGTTCGACCCTGCGCCCGATACTGGTCCGCCCGACCATGGGCGGCAAGGCGGCGGAATTCTCCACCACCTCGCCGTCGAACTCCAGAATGACATCTCCGCTCTGAAGGCCGGCCTCAGCGGCGGGGCTGTCATCGAGCAGCTCCGAGACCAGGGCCCCACGGGGGCGCTCAAGGCCGAACCCCTCGGCCAGATCACGCGTCAGGTCCTGGATCAGGACCCCGAGCCACCCGCGCTGCACCTCCCCGGTCTCACGGAGCTGATCGGCGACGTCCATCGCCAGCTCGATGGGGATCGCGAATGACAGCCCCATGAAGCCGCCGGTACGGCTATAGATCTGCGAATTGATCCCGACAACCTCACCGTCGAGGTTGAACAGCGGCCCCCCGGAGTTCCCGGGGTTGATAGCCACATCAGTCTGGATGTAAGGCACATAGTTCCCGTGCGGCAGCGAACGGCCCTTGGCCGAGACGATCCCGGCGGTTACGGAGTGCTCGAATCCGAACGGCGAGCCGATGGCCAGGACCCACTCCCCGACCTCAAGTGCATCGGCGCTGCCCACCGAGACGGTGGGCAGCTCATCGTCGGTCTCAATCTCGACGACGGCCAAATCGGTGCGCTCGTCGGAGCCGATCACCTCCGCGTCGTGCTCGCGACCATCGGCGAGTCGGACGATGACCTCCTCCGCCCGGGCGACGACGTGGTGATTGGTCAGGATGACTCCGTCCTCGCTGATCAAAAACCCCGAACCGAGTGATTGCCCATCCTCGCCGAAGGGACCCGGGCCAGGCTGCTCACCGGGATCGGGGAGATGCAGCTCGTCACCATGGGGCGTCGAGACCTGGCGCGCCCCGGTGGCCGGCGGCGCCGGACCCTGCTGGGGCTCAATGCCTTCGGGCGGCATTCCCTCCGGGGTCGGCTGTGCTGGCGCCTCCTGCCGGGTACTGATGTTCACCACCGCCGCACTGTTATCGCGGACGAGCTCGGTGAAATCCGGCAGCTCGAGGGCAGCCGCCGGGACACTGATACCCAGCCCCAAACCGACAGCCAGTGCGATCCGCACTGACTTACGTTTCGCCATACCCATCGATCCTCACCCTGTTGCCCGGGGGCGCCTGGCCCGGTCCACTGTTCCCGAGATGTCTTAGCGTCGCTGCGTCCGAGTCGCGAAACGCTCGACGGTCTTGGCTGGTACGTCGCCGATCGCCGTGACTTGATAGCCATCGACGGGGCGTTCGTGGGCATGCAGCGCCCCGGCCCGCGCCCGCCCCTCATCACCTTCCGGCTCCGGGGCGATATAGACGGACACAGTGGCCAGGCCGTCGCTGAACAGCAAGTGCTCGATGGGATCCTGCCCTTGCTCCTCCGACGGTATCCGGCCGTGGGCAATCCGGGAGAACCCCGCGGGCACGTCGATCACTTCCCAATCCGGTTCGGGGCCGTCTGCGGTCTTTGTAGCCGGGCGGCGCTCAACCCGCTGCTGCGCCTCGCCGCTGGGGGCCAACTCCTCGGTGCCGATGTCCTCGCGGAGGCGGAAGCTGGTAAACAGCAGGCGCTCGATGACCCGGCGCCCGTCCAGCAGTTGGGCCTGGAGCGGCAGCCCGCTCTCTTCATCGACCCAGAGACGATGACCGTAGCGCAGCTGATCCAACGGCTCGATGGAGATCACCTGGACCGGGCGTCCGGCGACCCGCCCTTCGCCACCGATGCGGATACGATAGAGTTCATCGGAGATGCTGTCAGCCCTGGGCCACCCTTCGCCCAAGGCGGTCGCCACGCCACTGCCGCGCAGTCGATCCCCCTCGGGGACAGGTCCAGCCAGCAGGGCACCCTCGGGCGTACGCACCAGCTCCCGGTGGGCTCCGGTGAGCATCTCCAGACGCTGGTGGCGACCAGCCTCGTCGGCGCGGTGCACGATGCGCACGGTCTCCACGACGCCGGCCCGGGCGTAGACGAAGATCCCTTCGTAGGAGCGCTGATCGAGGGCCTCGACCATGCGGTTGAGCGCTTCGCGGCCATCATCGGCCGCGCGCTGGCCGCTGTCATCGGCCAGCGCGACCTGGCCGTGCGCGGCCCAGAGCAAACCGGCGCAGAGGAGCGCGCCGCGGAACCAGCCCCGATCAGGGATCCCCATGCTGCGGAACCCGTACCTGATGAAGCATGCTGCCGGGGTAGTCGGACTCGGCCTGCTCGGCGTGATCGATCATGAAGCGATGCAAACGGGACGGCATGGCGTCTGGCACCGGATCAAAGGACTGTTCGCGGGTGGTTCCCGCTGTGCCCCGGTCGCTGTCCGGCCAGGGCAGTCCGCCACTGTCGCCCAGGGTGACGGGACGAACCGTGGTGCCGCCTATGGATCGCTCACCGCCTGCCGGCGAGGCCACCTCGGTCGCCGGTTCGCCGCTGCCGGCCGTCGGCCCGGTGCCAGCATCGGGTGGCGCCCCACCCTGCCACCAGAGCACGGTCACCGCCGCCACACTAGCGGCGATCAGACCGCCGAACGCCGGACGGCGCCAATCCCGCGCTGCGGGCTGCCGAGCCGCGCCGCGCTGAACATGGTGGACTGGCTCATCGGCCAGCCCCGCGCGCACCCGCTCGACCAGATCGGTACTGGGCTGCGGCGGCAGGTTGCGCTGCAGCGCATCACGCATCAGATAGTAGCGCGCCACCTGCAGGCGGGCATCGGCGTCATGGTCCAGACGCCGCATCAGGAACGCCCGTTGCTCGCGTGGCAACTCGTCATCCACCAGCGCGGAGAGTTGCTCTGCGAGTCGGTCCCGATGTTCTTCTTCCGACATACCCTTATCCCCCGAAAGCCACCATGCCCTATGTCTCTTCGCCGGTCAGCGGCCGCAGTCGCTTGTCGATCGCCTCTCGGGCCCGGAAGATGCGCGAGCGTACCGTCCCCACCGGGCACTCCATGACCTGAGCGATCTCCTGATAGCTCAGACCCTCGAGTTCCCGCAGCGTGACCGCGGTACGCAACTCCTCCGGCAGCTCGGCGATGGCCTCGACCACCGTGCGCTCGACTTCGTCCCGATAGGCTTCGGCCTCCGGCGTATCCTGCTCGCGGAGCATGGTGTCGATGTCAAAACGCTCCGCGTCCTGCGCATCGACATCGGAGTCCGGTGGCCGGCGCCCCTGCGCAACCAGGTGGTTCTTGGCCGTGTTGACCCCGATCCGGTAGAGCCAGGTATAGAAGCTGCTCTCCCCCCGGAATCCGGGTATCGCCCGGTAGGCCTTGATAAAGGCCTCCTGAGCCACGTCCATCGCCTCCTGCGGATCGCGCACGTAACGCGAGATGAGCTTGACCAGCTTCTGCTGATAGCGCAGCACGAGGAGGTCAAAGGCCTGCTTATCACCGGCCTGGACACGCTCCACGAGCTCACGGTCCGACTCCTCGGAGCTCATCGCCACCGGCGCCCTCCTGTGTCGGTGCGCCGGTACTTGCTGCTGTAGACACTCCGCTGGGGCGTGAGTTCGCGCACGGCTCCGGGAATCTGACAATCGTGGGTGGGTGATTTGCCGCGGGTGGCGCGGCGTGCGAAGCTTTGCAGCCTATCCGATAGGCTGGCAAAAGCGCAACCAAATGGCGGAACCAAGAACGGCTTACGATGTCCTGGTGATCGGTAGCGGACTGGCCGGGCTGACCGTGGCCCTGCAGCTCCCCCGCGAGCTTCGCGTGGCGGTCCTCTCCAAGGGAACCCTGACCGAGGGAGCCACCCCCTACGCGCAGGGCGGAGTCTCGGCAGCGCTGGATGCGGCCGACTCAGTGGATGCCCATGTTGCCGACACCCTGGAAGCCGGAGCGGCCCTCAACGATTCGGATATTACGCGATTCGTGGCCGAGCGCGCACGCACGGCGATTGAATGGCTCGTCGACCAGGAAGTGCCCTTCTCGCGCATCACACCCGGGGCCGGCACCGACGGGTTGCATCTCCACCAGGAGGGCGGGCACAGCCACCGCCGTGTCGTACATGCCGAGGATGCCACCGGGGCGGCGATCTCAAGGAGCCTATCCGGGCTCGTAATCGAGCGGGACAATATCGATCTGCTCGAGGGCCGCTACGCGGTGGACCTGATCACCGGGGCGCGGCTCGGCGAGCCAGAGGACCGCTGCTATGGGGCCTACGTCTTCGACCGGGCCAGCGGTCGCGTAGAGTTGCTCAACGCACCCTATGTGGTGCTCGCCTGCGGCGGGGCCAGCAAGGTCTACCTCTACTCGACCAGCCCCTACGCCGCCACCGGTGACGGGATCGCCATGGCTTGGCGGGCCGGATGCCGGGTGGGTAACCTGGAGTTCAACCAGTTCCACCCGACCTGCCTGTACCACCCGCAGGAGCGCTCCTTCCTGATCAGTGAGGCGGTACGCGGCGAGGGTGGGCACCTGCTCCTACCCAGTGGCGAACGCTTCATGCAACGCTTCGACCCCCGCGGCGAACTCGCCCCCCGGGACGTAGTGGCAAGGGCGATCGACTACGAGATGAAACGTCTCGGCGCAGACTGCCTCTATCTGGACATCAGCCACCAGCCGGACTCGCTCATCGAGGAGCACTTCCCGACCATCCTGAGGCGCTGCCAGGAGCTGGGTATCGACATGCGCCGCGAGCCACTGCCCGTGGTGCCCGCCGCCCACTACACCTGTGGCGGGGTGATCGCCGACAGACGCGGGCAGACCGACGTCCCGGGGCTCTACGCCGTCGGCGAGACAGCCTGCAGCGGGCTGCACGGAGCCAACCGCCTCGCGAGCAACTCGCTGCTTGAGTGCCTAGTCTTCGGCGCGGAGGCCGCCCGCGACATTGCGGCCAAGGCGCAGCAGCCGATCCCGGCACCCGAACTCCCGCCCTGGGACGAGAGCCGGGTTACCGACTCCGACGAACAGGTCGTGGTCAGCCACAACTGGGCCGAGCTACGCCGAGCGATGTGGAACTATGTGGGGATCGTCCGCAGCGACCGCCGGCTCGAACGCGCGGCAAGGCGCATCGACCTGCTCTCCCGCGAGGTCCACGAGTACTACAGCAACTTCCGCATCAGCGGTGATCTGATCGAGCTGCGCAACCTCATCGAGGTAGCCAATCTCACGGTGCGCTGCGCCGGCCGGCGCCGGGAGAGCCGCGGTCTACACTACACCCTGGACTTTCCGGAGCGCGACGATGAACAGAGCTCCACCACCGTCCTGCGCCCACCAAAACCCCGGCCTTTCGGCCACTTGCGCTCTTTCCGCGAGCGATGACGCCCGCCGGCGGATCAATGGGCCGCGAGCGGGCCCAGACCCGCAGCCGCCGGTGGTGCTCAGTACCGAGCCGACCGCGCGGAATGAACAGATCGTAGCGCCGCCCGTCCACGGTCCGGACGGTGAGCGCGACCAACCATGGGTGGGCGAAACGGCTGACCACCCGGGCGCCGCACCGGCGCCCGTCCCGCGACTGTAGGAAGATCCGCCCGTCGGGATGAAGATGACAGCGGCGCAGCCAGTGGAGACGGCGCTGGCTGCGCCAGGCGGCGATCAGCGCCGCGACCAGTCCGCCGCCCCAGAGCAAGAACAGCGCCACTGGCGGTGACCGCTCGGCAAGCACGAGCAGCCCCCCAACGGCCGCCGCCGCTAGGACAAGCAACCACGCGCTGCTAACGCGCGGGCGGAAACTCAGTGGTTCGGATAAGTTCGACAACCCGGTGCAGCTCCCCGTCCGTGGGTGATTGCCCGGCGATCAGCCAGTCCTGCAGGAAGTGGTCCTCAAGCCCGAGCAGCCGCTCGAAAGCCGCCTGGTCCTGCGCATCGAGATGCAGGAATTGATCGTCCAAGAAGCGCTCCAGGAGCAGGTCCAGCTCCTTGGTGCCGCGACGGCAGCGCCAGCGCAACCGCTTACTCACCGCCACGGCCTCTGCATGGTGCTCGACCGGCGTCACGTCTCACGCTCGGCGATGAGCCGCTTGATGGCACCGATCGCCTTGCCCGGATTCAGCCCCTTCGGGCAGGTCGCCGTGCAGTTCATGATGGTGTGGCACCGGTACAGCTTGAAGGAATCGTCGAGGTCGTCGAGGCGTTCCCCGGTGCCCTCATCACGGCTGTCGGCAATCCAACGATAAGCCTGAAGCAGCGCTGCCGGGCCCAGGTAGCGATCGCCGTTCCACCAGTAGCTCGGGCAGGAGGTCGAGCAGCAGGCGCATAGGATGCACTCGTAGAGCCCATCGAGCGCCTCGCGCTCCTCCTTCGACTGCAGGCGCTCCTTGTCCGGCGGTGTCGGGGTTTCGGTCTTGATCCACGGCTCCAGCGAGGCGTACTGGGCGTAGAAGTGATTCAGGTCGGGGACCAGGTCCTTGATCACGTCCGTGTGTGGCAGGGGGTAGACCTTCACGTCGCCCTTGATCTCATCCATGCCCTTGGTACACGCGAGCGTGTTGGTCCCGTCGATGTTCATCGCACAGGAGCCGCAGATCCCCTCCCGGCAGGAACGCCGGAAGGTGAGTGTCGGATCGACCTCGTCCTTGATCTTGATCAGCGCATCGAGAACCATCGGTCCGGCACTGTCGGCGTCGATCTCGTAGGTATCCATGCGCGGGGTGGCGCCGCCCTCCGGGTCGTAACGATAGACCCGGATGCGCCGGATGTTCTCGCTCTTTTCCGCGTCGGGGGCACGGTAGGTGTAGCCCTTCCGGATGCGGGAGTTGGCGGGAAGCCTGAACTCTGCCATGTCTGTCTCCCTGGAGTCTTTAGTACACCCGGGCCTTGGGAGGGATCGCCTCCACGTCGTCGCTCAGGGTATGGAGATGGACGGGGCGGTAGTCGATGTCCACCGTACCGTCACTGCGCAGCGTCGCCAGCGTGTGCTTGAGCCAGTTCTCGTCATCACGCTCCGAGTAGTCCTCCCGGGCGTGGGCACCGCGGCTCTCCAAGCGGTTGCGCGCCGAATGGATGGTGGTCACCGCGCTGCCAAGGAGGTTCTCCAGCTCCAGCGTCTCGATCAGATCCGAGTTCCAGATCAGCGAACGGTCGGTTACCCCGACGTCGGCGAAGCCCCGGAAGACATCGTCCATCCGGTTGCAGCCCTGCTCCAACACATCACCCGTGCGGAAGACCGCGGCGTAGTTCTGCATGGTGTTCTGCATCTCGGCCCGCAGTTGCGCCGTCGGCTTGCTGCCATTGGCCCGACGCAGCCGATCCAGCCTTTGCAGCGCCAGATCCGGCGCCCCCTCTGGCAGGGGTGCATGGGGTTTGCCGCGGCCGCCGATGACTTCGGCGGCACGGTGGGCGGCGGCTCGGCCGAAGACCACCAGATCAAGCAGCGAGTTCGACCCGAGCCGGTTGGCGCCGTGCACCGAGACGCAGGCAGCTTCGCCGATGGCCATAAGCCCCGGAACCACCGCATCGGGGTCACCACCCTTGAGATGAACCACCTCACCCATGTGGTTGGTCGGGATCCCGCCCATGTTGTAGTGGACCGTGGGCAGGACCGGGATCGGCTCCTTGGTCACATCGACACCGGCAAAGATCTGGGCCGACTCGGCAATACCTGGCAGCCGTTCATGGATCACCTCCGGCCCGAGATGCTCCAGATGCAGGTGGATATGGTCGCCGTGCTCGCCGACCCCCCGCCCCTCGCGGATCTCGATGGTCATCGAGCGGGAGACCACGTCGCGCGAGGCCAGATCCTTGGCGTTCGGGGCGTAACGTTCCATGAACCGCTCGCCCTGGGCGTTGGTCAAGTAACCGCCCTCGCCCCGGACCCCCTCGGTGATCAGGCAGCCCGCGCCATAGATCCCGGTCGGGTGGAACTGCACGAACTCCATGTCCTGGAGCGGCAGACCGGCACGCAGGACCATGCCGTTGCCATCCCCGGTGCAGGTGTGGGCCGAGGTGCAGGAGAAGTAGCTCCGCCCGTAGCCGCCAGTGGCCAGCACCACCTGATGGGCCCGGAAGATATGCACCGTGCCGGTCTCCATGTCGAGCGTGACCACGCCCCGGCAAACCCCGTTGTCCATCATCAGGTCGATGGCGAAGTGTTCGATGTAGAACTCCGCCTTGTGCTTGAGCGCCTGCTGGTAGAGCGTGTGCAGGATGGCATGCCCGGTTCGGTCCGCGGCCGCGCAGGTCCGCTGGGCCGTTCCCTCACCGAAGTGGGTGGTCATACCGCCGAACGGGCGCTGATAGATCTTGCCGTCCTCGGTGCGCGAGAAGGGCACGCCGTAGTGCTCCAGCTCCACGATGGCCGGCACCGCCTCGCGGCACATGTATTCGATGGCGTCCTGGTCGCCCAGCCAGTCCGACCCCTTGATGGTGTCGTACATATGCCAGCGCCAGTCGTCCTCGCCCATGTTGCCGAGCGCCGCCGAGACGCCGCCCTGGGCCGCCACGGTGTGGCTGCGCGTGGGGAACACCTTGGTGACACAGGCGGTGTTCAGCCCCTGTTCGGCCATGCCGAAGGTTGCCCGGAGCCCGGCCCCACCGGCACCGACAACGACGACATCGTACTGGTGTTCGACCGTCTTGATCGGTTCTGTCATCTGCGCCTCAGCCCCCCAGAACGATTTGGATGACCGCCAGGATCCCGGCGACGGCCACCAGGAAACATGCGAAGTAGACGGCGAGGTTGCCGAACCACTTCAGCCCCTCGAGGTGGACGTAGTCCTCGATGACCACCTGAACGCCGAGCGCCCCGTGATAGAACAACATGATGATCGCGGCGATCAGCAGCGTCGCGTTGAACGGGTTCGCCACCCACGCCCGGGCCGCCTCGAAATCGGCGCCGGCCTGCAGGGCCAGGCCGATCCCCAGCCACATCATCAGCGGAACCAGCACCACCGCGGTCAGGCGCTGATGCCACCAGTGGTGGAAGCCGTTCTTGGCCGAGCCGAGGCCGCGGGCCCGGGAGACGGCGGTCTCGTACTTACGCATGATCAAAACTCCCCTGCGTAGGCGATCACCCAGACCAGGGCGGTCAACAGGACGCTCGCGGCGAGCACCATGTAACCGCCGCGATAGACCGCCTTGAGCTCGAAGGCGCGCACGGTGTCCCAAACCAGGTGCCGAACGCCATTGCAAAGGTGGTAGGCCAGGCTGAACGTGATACCCAGCAGCACCAGCTGCCCGAACCAGTGGCCGAGCACCCGCGTCAGCAGTTCGTAGTATTCGGGTCCGGCGGCCAAGGCCATCACCCAGGCGACCAGCAGGACCGCAGCCATGGTGACGAACACCCCGGTGCCGCGGTGGAGCACCGAGAGCAGCGAGGTCAACTGCGGCCGGTAGATGGTCAGGTGCGGAGAGAGCGGACGATTCGGATTTCTCATGGATTTTTGCTCCGCTGAGCCGAGTCAGAACCTGCGGCGCACGATAAGAGTGAGGAAACGGGACGATAAGCTATATTGCGGACAATAGTAATGCAAGCATTAACAAATGGGAATACTGATGCTGACGGAAGATTAACATTCTGCCCCGGTCTAAGGCTGGCTGCCCCGGCGATGATCACCCACAATGAATACGATGTCAGTATACGGATCCCGCCCCTAGAGTGGCACTAGATGCAGCAAGCCACCGAGGAGAGGTTATGCGAGAAGAGTTCCCGACCGTACCGGTAGATGCGCCCGAAGACGGCGCCGGAGCCTCTCAGCCGGAGTGCCTCGAGACCGGCACCGGCTACAGCGTGGTGGCGGTTACCGGCGAGGAAGCCGGGGATTTCTTGCAACGCATCCTGACCGCGGACATCCCGGCTGCAGACGACGCACGCAGCGTGCTGGCCGGGTTGTGCACGCCCAAGGGGCGGCTGCTTGCCCTGGCGCGAGTCATCCCCTGGGACGACGGCTACCGGCTCGTCCTCCCGGAGGACACCGCGGCCGAGACCGTCGCCCGGCTGCAGATGTATGTACTGCGCTCGAGGGTGACGGTGCACGCCCCCGACATGCAGTGGCGCCTGCTCCGGGCGGCCGGCCCGACCGCCCGGAGCCTGCTGGCCCGATGGAGTGAGCGCCCTATGCCAGAGGCCGAAGGCGTTGTGCGCAGCGGCGAGGTGGCGATCATCCAGCTACCCGGTGCGCCGGAGCGCTACTGGGTGGTCGGACCGGCGGCCCCGGTGGCCGCGGTAGAGGGCGTGCTTGCCGAACACCTGCCGCCGACCGACGAAGAGACCTGGCGGGCGTTGGAAATCCTTGCCGGACAGCCCGAGATCCGCGCCCCGGGCCGGGAACTGTTCATCCCGCAGATGGTGAATCTCGATCGCCTTGGTGGCGTGAGCTTCAGCAAGGGATGCTTCCCGGGGCAGGAGGTGGTGGCGCGGGCGCACTACCGCGGCAAGGTCAAGCAGCGCATGTTCCGCGCCCGGGGCACCGGAGATGCGCCGGCGGACGGCAGCGAGGTCCGTGATGCCGACAACCAGCTGGCCGGCCACGTCGTCTGCGCAGCGGGTGCGCCGCAGGGGTTCACGGCCCTCGTTTCGCTGCGCGAGGCACAGCTGTCCGGCCCCGCATCGCTGAGCGTGAACGGACAGCCGTTGCACCTCCTCCGCGAGGCCGGCACCTGAACCGCCGCCCTACGACTCCGGGCGCATGGCGGGGAATAGCAGGACGTCGCGGATCGAATCGCAGTCAGCGAGCAGCATGACCAGGCGGTCGATCCCGATGCCCTCCCCGGCAGTCGGCGGCAGCCCGTACTCCAGGGCACGGATATAGTCGCCGTCGTAGTGCATCGCCTCCTGATCCCCGGCATCCCGCTCCGCCGCCTGGGCACGGAAGCGATCCGCTTGGTCCTCGGCGTCGTTAAGCTCAGAGAAACCGTTGGCGATCTCGCGACCACCGACGATCAACTCAAAACGCTCAGTGTAGAAGGGTTCGTCGTCCCGCGGGCGAGCCAAGGGGGATACCTCCTTGGGGTAATCGGTTACAAAGACCGGGCCGTGGAGCCGAGGCTCAGCCGTCTCCTCGAACAGGGCCGCCTGGATCCTGCCCAGCCCGTCGCCGGAGCTCACCTCGATCCCGCGCGCCTCGGCCGCCCGGGCCGCCTGCTCGCGATCCGCGAGTTCCTCGGCCGTGAGGTCAGGATTGCACCGAAGGACCGCTTCAATCAGAGAGATACGCTCGAATGTTGAAGTGAAATCATAAGTCTCGCCCTGCCAGGTTACCTGTCCGCTTCCGAGCGCCTGTTCAGCCAGATGCCGGAGCATTTCCTCGGTAAGGTCCATCAGGTCGTGGTAGTCGGCAAAGGCCTGATAGAACTCCAGCATGGTAAATTCCGGGTTGTGGCGGGTCGAAACCCCCTCGTTCCGGAAGTTTCGGTTGACTTCGTAGACACGCTCGAAGCCCCCCACGACGAGCCGCTTGAGGTAGAGCTCCGGCGCGATGCGCAGATAGAGATCCCGGCCGAGGGCGTTGTGGTGGGTCACGAAAGGTCGCGCCGCGGCTCCGCCGGGGATCGGCTGCATCATCGGTGTCTCCACCTCCATGAAACCGCGGCCATCCAGGAAACGGCGCAGGGCAGCGAGTACGCGGGTGCGCAGGGCAAAGACGCGCCGACTCTCCTGGTTGACGATTAGATCCAGGTAGCGCTGGCGATAGCGGATCTCGTGATCGGTCAGCCCGTGCCACTTCTCCGGCAGCGGCCGCAGCGATTTCGTTAGGAGCCGGACCTGATCGCAATGGATGGAAAGCTCCCCCTTGTTCGTCCGGAACACCGTCCCGGTCGCGCCGACGATATCGCCCACGTCCCAGCTCTTGAACGCGGCGTAGACCCCCTCGGGCAGGTCATCCCGGCGCAGATAGAGCTGGATCCGCCCCGAGCTGTCCTGGAGCTGCGCGAAGCTCGCCTTGCCCATGACCCGTTTGGCCATCATGCGCCCGCCGACCGTGACTCGAGCGCCCTCCTGCTCCAGGGCCTCCTCGTCCAGCGGGCCGTAGCGCTCGTGAAGGTCGGCGGCCAGCGCGTCACGGCGGAAATCGTTGGGGAAGGCTTGGCCCGCATCGCGCAGACCCTGCAGCTTCTCGCGGCGCTGGGCGATGAGCTTGTTCTCGTCGCTTTCGGACATCCGTTGACTCCGGGCAGTGTCAGGGGCGAGCGTCAGAGGCCGGCCTTGAGGCTCGCCTGTATGAACGGGTCGAGGTGGCCGTCGAGCACGGCCTGCGTGTTGCCGATCTCGATTCCCGTCCGCAGATCCTTGATCCGGGACTGATCGAGGACGTAGGAGCGGATCTGGTTCCCCCACCCGATATCGGACTTGGTCTCTTCCTGGGCTTCGGCCTCGGCACGGCGGCGCTGCATCTCCAGCTCGTAGAGTTTGGCGCGCAGCTGACTCATCGCCGTGGCACGGTTCTTGTGCTGCGATCGATCGTTCTGCGACTGCACCACGACGCCGGTGGGTTCGTGGGTGATGCGGACCGCCGACTCGGTGGTATTGACGTGCTGGCCACCTGCGCCGGAAGCGCGGAAGACGTCCACGCGCAGATCCGACGGGTCGATCTCGATATCGACATTCTCGTCGTCGATCTCCGGCGACACGAACACCGAGGAGAACGAGGTGTGGCGGCGACCGCCGGAGTCAAAGGGCGACTTGCGCACCAGACGGTGAACCCCGGTCTCCGTGCGCAGCCAGCCGAAGGCGTACTCGCCGGTAACCTTGATCGTGGCGCTCTTGACCCCCGCCTCCTGGCCGGCCGTCACCTCGATGACCTCGGTGTCGAAGCCGCGGGCCTCGGCCCAGCGCAGATACATCCGCAGCAGCATCTCGGCCCAGTCCTGGGCCTCCGTTCCGCCTGACCCCGCCTGGATATCGAGGAACGCATTGGACGCGTCCATCTCTCCGGAGAACATGCGTCGGAACTCCAGGGTCTCGATGTGCGTGGCGACGCGCTGGACATCCGCCTGGACCGCCTCAAGAGTTTCCTCGTCGCCCTCCTCCCGGGCCATGGCGACCATCTCGCCGGCGTCATCGAGCACCCCGCCGATCTCCTCGAGGGTGCTCAGGACGGACTGCAGCTGAGAGCGCTCGCGGCTCAGCCCCTGGGCCCGCTCCGGGTCGCTCCAGACGTCGGGGTTCTCCAGCTCACGCAGGACTTCCTCAAGCCGTTCGCGTTTGCCGGCTTCGTCAAAGATACCCCCTCAGGGCCTCGAAACGCCCTTGCAGGTCTTCGATTTGTTCAAGCAGCGGGTTGATCTCCATGAGCACCTCCGGATACTAAGGGCGCGAATCGTACTATATTCACCCGTCGTTCAGCAGCCTCGAACTTCAGCGCCGGCATCCAAGCCGTGCGCATCGACGGGTGTCTGCGCCGCCGCCGCGGCGCGCCATCCACCCGCTGATCAGGATTGAGGTTCCCATGACCACGACGACCAGTGCCGAGCCTGGCCATCAGAAGCTTGCCTGGGCCCGCGCCCATATGCCGGTCCACAAAGCCCTGCGCGAGCGCTACCGCGAGACGCGCCCCTTCGAAGGCCTATGCATCGCGGTCTGTTCCCACATCGAGGCGAAAACCGGCGTCTTTCTGGAGACACTCGCCGCAGCCGGCGCCGAAGTCGTATTCACCGGCAGTGAACCCGGTTCCAGCCAGGACGATGTGGTCGCGGCACTCAATGAGCAACCCGGGATCAGCGGCTACGCCCGGCGCGGTGTCAGCGAGGCGGAGCTGGCCCGGCTCCACGGCCGCGCCCTGGATCACCAGCCCAACCTGATCCTGGATGACGCCGCCGAACTCACCGCACGACTCGTTCACCAGCGCCCCGAGCTGCTGGACGGGCTGCGTGGGGTCTGCGAGCAGACCACCACCGGTGTGCAGCGGATCCAGGCCATGACGGCCGAGGGCGCTCTGCATTTCCCGGCTTACGCCGTCAACCACACACCGATGAAGCACGAGTTTGACAATATCCACGGCACCGGCGAGTCGGCACTAACCAACCTGATGCTGACAACCAACCTGCTGCTCGCCGGAAAGCAGGTCGTGATCTGCGGCTACGGTGACTGCGGCGTGGGGATCGCCCACAAGGCCCGCGCCTGGGGGGCGCAGGTGACGATCACGGAGGTCGAACCACGCCGGGCGCTACGTGCCCACATGAACGGTTTCGCCGTGCGCCCCATGGAGGAGGCCGCCGGCGTCGGTGATTTCTTCATCACCGCCACGGGCAACCGGGATGTCATCCGCGCCGAGCACGTTGCGCGCATGCGCGACGGCGCGATCCTGGCCAACGCCGGGCACTTCAACGTGGAAATCGACGCCGCGGGCTTGGCCCAGCAGGCCGAATCCCGCTATCCGGCGCGACCGGGTATCGAGGCCTTCCGCATGAGCGACGGCCGCGAGATCCACTTGGTCTGCGAAGGTCGCCTGGTGAACCTGGCCGCCCCGACGGCCATGGGTCACCCGGCCGAGGTCATGGACCAGACCTTCGCGATGCAATTCATGGCCGCGGACGACCTGTTGCGCCACCGCGACCAGCTCCGCGCCGGCGTGCATCCGGTTCCCGACGAGGTCGACGCCGAGGTGGCCCGCCTCAAGCTGGAAACGCTGGGGGTCGGCATCGACGCCCTGACCGACAGCCAGCGCCGGTTTCTCGAGGCTTGGCGGGCCGATGACATCCTTGAAGCGCCCTGAGCGCCACCCCATGCACCGGGCGGGCGGCGAAGCCTCGGCGGAGCGCCGCCCACCCCCCGGCTACTTGCCTGAGGCGAAAACGCGCACTAGGGTATACACGCTATGGCAGATTACAAACGCGACGACAATCCGGACCGTCACGAAGGGCACAGCCGGACTTCCCCCTATCCGGTCAGCCGGCTATCCGCGCCCATCGACCTTGTCGACACCGCCCGCGAGATCCAGGAGGCGGATCAGGCGATCAACAACCGCACCAGCTCAAAGCTGACGGTGATCGCGGATCAGATTCGCGCCCTCCAGGAGCAGGCACGGGAGGTGCTCGAGGAAAGTCAGCGTGACATGGACCTGCACCGGGCCAAGTGCAACTTCACCCGGCGCCCGGGCAGCATCTACCACCTCTACGAGCGCGAGGACGGCGAACTCTACTTCTCCATGCTCGCTCCCGAGGATTGGCGCAACGGCCCGCCCCATACCTACAAGGGGTCCTACCGCCTGGAAGCCGACCTCTCCTGGACACCATTCGACGAGATGGATCAGCCCGATGCCACCCGGGACATGGTGCAGCGCCTGATTGCCGATCACCGCAGCGGCGGCGCCGGCTGAACCAGCCGGCGCCCACCCTGTCTCCTCCGGGCGCTACTCCGCCTGCCCGGGCTCGGCCTGGCCGAGCCGGCGCACCCGCTGCTCGAGTGCCGCGGCGATGCGCAGCTCCGGCGTCTCTCCCTCGCCTTCGGCATCCAGCGTCTCCGCTGATACGGGCTCTCCGAGGCGGATCGTGATCCGCCCGGGCCTGAGCAGCCGGGTGCCGATGGGCATGACCCGATCGGTTCCCTCGATCCAGACCGGGATGGCCGGTACCGACTGCGCCTGGAGCAGAAGACCCACGCCCGGCTGAAACGCCTGCAGGCTGCCATCGGCCGAGCGCCGCCCCTCCGGGAACCAGACCAGCCCGTAGCCATCCCGTAGGGCTTTCGCACCGAGCGCCAGGCTGCCGCGTGGGCCGGTGTGCGGATCGATGGGCAGCACCAGGCAGGCCCGGCTGACCAGCCGCACCAGACGGTTGGAGAACAGCAGCCCGGTCCAACCACCCCAGCGCATGCGCACGATCCGGGCGTAGCGCATGATCGACCCCAGCGCCGGTGGATCCACGGCGCTCAGATGGTTGGGGACGAGCAAGACCGGGTCGCGCTCCGGCAGGTTCTCCAGGCCTTCCACGCGCACCGGCGCATAGGCCCGGAACAGAACCTGGTCGATGCCGTAGAAGATCGCCCCGAGCAGGCGCTCGAACCGCGTACGCGGCAGCATCCAGCGTAGTTGCTGGTCGCTGAGCATGGCCTCCGGGTCGCGCAGCTGTTCCACCAGGCCCGGCCCGCGGCTCTCATCGGGAGAGATCTCCGCGGCTTCGGCCGCCTCGCGCAGCAGGTCGCGGACGGTCTCGATCCGCCCCAAGGCCTCCTCCTCCAAGGCCACGCCGACGCTACCGCGTAGCTCCAGGGTCAGATCCACCCACCCCAGCGAGTCGAGCCCGAGGTCGAGACGCAGATTGCTGTCCGGGGTCAAGCGCACCCGCGGATAGCGGCGGACGAGCCCCTCCCAGACCCGGCGGGCAGTGGGGATCTGCAGCAGCTGCTGATCCTCCACCGCCATCCGCTCCTCGGGCATGGGACCGGTCTCGGCCGCCTTGGCGCCCTCGCCGAGCATTTCGAACAGCTCTCGCAGCTTGTGGCGGCGCAGCTTGCCCAGGCGCGTCCTGGGCAGCGGATCGGAGCTGACCCGATAGGTGCTGATCTGATGATGGCTCGGCAGGACCCCAGCCGCTTCGTGCAGGGCCTGGTTCAGCCGCTGGCGTACCTGCTCGTCGTCGAGATCCCGGACGGCCTGCGGGTCAGGGAACAGCACCGCCGCCAGGCGCCCCTCATGCTCGAGCACTCCGGCGTCGCGGACGGCCTCGGCAGCGGAGAGCGCGCCCTCGACCCGCTCTGGGTCGACATTCTCGCCGCCGGCGAGGACGATCATCTCGGAGGCTCGGCCCTCCAGGTGCAGGTACCCCTCCTCGTCGAACCAGCCCAGATCCCCGGTGCGGTAAAAGCCGTCCGGGGTGAACACCTCGGCACTCTTTTCAGGTAGGTGCCAGTACCCCTGGAAGACATTCTGGCCGCGAGCGAGCACCTCGCCGGTGCGCGCCCCCTCCTCGACAGGATCGATGCGCAGCTCCACACCCGGTAGCGGCAGGCCGGCCGCCTTCAGGCGCAGCCGATCCGGCGGGTTATAGGTCAGGATCGGCGAGGTCTCCGTGAGGCCGTAACCGGTCGCCACCTCCCAGCCCAGATCCCGCAGTCGCTCGCCGATCTCTGGATTCAGCGGGGCACCTCCGGCGACAACCATGCGCACCGAAGGGGCCATGCGCTGATGCAGGCTACGGAACAGGCGCCGACCCAAGGGCCAGCCCAACCGGTGACGTGCCGTCCGGGACAGCCGGAGCATGCCCTCGAACAGGCGCTCGGCGCGCGCCCCCCGCTCGGCGACGCGGCCGCGAATAGCACCATCAAGGGCCTCGTAGAGCCGTGGCACGCCGAGGATGATGGTGGCATCCCCCTCGCGCAGCGCGCGCACGATCTGCGGACCGAGGACTGAGTACGGCAGCACGATGCTCGCACCCAACGCCAGGGGGGTGATCAGCCCGAGCGTAAAGGGGTAGACATGGTGGTACGGAAGCGGGACGAAGATCCGGTCGTCCCTCTGGGCTAGCTCCTGGCCGAGAAGCGCATTGAGGTTGGCGGTGATGTTGCCGTGGGTCAGCGGCACCCCCTTGGGCATCCCGGTGGTCCCCGAGGTGTAGAACAGCGTGGCCGGATCCGCCGGGGTGATTTCCGGCGCCGCCGGGCCGTCTTCGCGCAACCAGTCCCGCCAGCTTCGTCCGCTCCCCGCCGGTTCGTCGAGACGGATCATCTCCAGCGACTGCTCGAGTTCCAACCCCTCAAGCCGGCGCGCCGCTTCGCCGCCGGTAAAGATCCGCCGCGCACCGCTGTCAGCGAGGGCGTGGGTGAGCTCCGCACGCGGCATCTGGGTATCCAGCGGCGTGACTACCGCGCCGGCATCGAGGATCGCCAGACAGGCAACCACCCATTCGGCGCTGTTCGGCGCGAACAGCGCCACCCGTTCGCCGCGGTCCACACCGGCCTCCACCAGCCCGGCGCTCAGCTGCTGAGCGAGCTCGGCCACGGCCTGGTAATCCCAGCGGTGAAGATCATCCCGATCCAGCGCCCGGACGGCATCACGCTGCCCGCCCTCCTTAAGCCGGCGCACCAGCATCTGAACGGTCTGCAGTTCTTCGCTCACGTTCCCTCCTGTCTTGCGTCGGCAAGGCGTTCGGTCGAGTCGCGGCCCCGAGCCTGATACCATGTTCAGCTTCGATGGCAACCCTGACCGTTGAGAATGGCCGCAAATACGCAGGAACCGACCCGTATCCGAGAGATTCCCTATAACTATACGTCCTTCTCCGACCGAGAGATCGTGGTCCGTTTCCTCGGCGAGCAGACCTGGGACCTGCTCAACGAACTCCGGGGCGAGCGGCGCACTGGGATCTCAGCCCGCATGCTCTTCGAGGTCCTCGGCGATCTCTGGGTTGTCTCCCGTAATCCTTACATCCAGGACGACCTGATCAATACCCCAAGGCGGCTGCGCGCGCTGGTCAGCTCCATGCACCACCGCGTCGACCAGATCTTCGCGCGCGCCGATGGCAACCAGAAAGGCATCGACCTGGGCGAACGGGCTCGCCGCGCGGTCCGCGATTTCGAGCAGCACTATCGCCGTCAACGTCAACGCCGACAGCGCATCAAGCGGCGGCTCGCGCGCCACACGCGCAGCGACAACATCTGCTTCGACGGCCTCTCGCGGGTTTCCCACGCCACCGACGCCACGGACTGGCGCGTCGAGATCCCGTTCCTCGTCCTCACCCCGGATACCGAGGCGGAGATCGCCCCGCTGGTGGCGACCTGCATCGAGGAGGGGCTGACCATCATCCCCCGTGGTGGCGGCACCGGCTACACCGGCGGTGCCGTGCCGCTGGACGGCGACTCGGCGGTCATCAACACCGAGAAGCTTGATGCGATCGCTCCCGTCGAGGAAGTCGACCTCCCCGGGGTCGACGGACCGGTGAGCACCATCCATGTCGGTGCCGGCGCCGTCACCCGCCGGGTCAGTGAGCGCGCCGAGGCCCACGGTCGCGTCTTTGCCGTCGACCCCACCTCCCAGGACGCCTCGACCATCGGCGGCAACATCTCCATGAACGCCGGTGGCAAAAAGGCCGTCCTCTGGGGAACGACACTCGATAACATCGTCTCGTTCCGCATGATCACCTCCGAGGCCAAGTGGATCGAGGTCGAGCGCCTGGACCACAACCTCGGCAAGCTTGACGAGCTCGACACGGTGCGCTTTCGGGTCACGCACTACGCCCGGGACGGACGCACCCAGGAGGGCGAGCCGCAGATCCTCAGTTTCTCGGGCACCTCGTTCCGCAAGCCGGGTCTCGGCAAGGACGTCACCGACAAGTTCCTCGGCGGCCTCCCCGGCGTCCAGAAGGAGGGCTGCGACGGACTGATCACCTCTGCGCGCATGCTCGTCCACCGCATGCCTGAGCACGAGCGCACCGTCTGCCTCGAGTTCTACGGCCACGACCTCCACGAGGCCGTGCCGGCGATCACGGAGATCCGTGACGACCTGCTCGCTGACGAGAAGGTGGCGCTGGCCGGTCTGGAGCACCTGGACGAGCGTTACATCCAGGCGGTGGATTACTCGCCCAAGGCCAACCGCAGCGAGATCCCCAAGATGATCCTTCTCGCCGATCTGGCCAGCGACGACCCCGACGCCGTCGCCGAAGCGTCATCGCGCATCGTGCGGCTGGCCAATGCGCGCAACGGCGAAGGCTTCATCGCGGTCTCGGCGGAGGCGCGGCGGCGCTTCTGGGCGGAGCGTTCCCGGACAGCCGCCATTGCCTCGCACACCAACGCGTTCAAGATCAATGAGGATGTCGTCATCCCGCTGGAGCGCCTGGCCGAGTACACCGAGGGCGTCGAGCGGATCAACGTCGAGCAGTCCATGCGCAACAAGCTCGCTATGCTCGACGAGCTGCTCGACTACCTGAACGGCGACATGCCCGAGGTCCGTCAGGTCAAGGACTTCGAGGACAGCGAGGAAGGCGACCGGATCCTCGCCGACAAGAAGGCAACCGCCCGTGAGCACCTGAGCCGCGTCCGCGAGCGTTGGCAGCGGATCCTGGAGGCCTTCGACGACCGCGCCGCCGAGCGTGATGACCTCCTCGATGAGACGGCCCGCGCCGACTGCCGCCCGGAGGACCGGATCATCGATCTGCTCCTGCGGCGCAGCCTGCGCATCTCTTACCGCCGGGAGGTCGAGCGACCGCTGGAGGAGTTCTTCAAAGGCCGCGACTTGCAGCCGGTGCGTGCCCGCTTCACCGAGATCCACGACCGGGTTCTGCGCAGCCGCCTGTTCGTCGCCCTGCACATGCACGCCGGTGACGGCAACGTGCACACCAACATCCCGGTGAACTCCGGCGACTACGGCATGATGCGCGAGGCCGAGCGGATTGTGGACCGCATCATGGAGCTTGCGCAGTCCCTGGGCGGCGTGATCACCGGCGAGCACGGCGTCGGCCTGACCAAGATGCAGTACCTGGATCCGGAGCAGGTGCAGCGCTTCGCCGAGTTCATCGACCGCGTCGACCCGGAGGGCCGTTTCAACCGGGGTAAGCTCATGCCCGGTTCCGGTCTCGAGAATGCCTACACGCCCTCGCTCTTCCTCGTCGAGGAAGAGGCGCTGATCCTCGAGGAGAGCGAGCTCGGCGAGCTTAACCGCGATATCAAGGACTGCCTGCGCTGCGGCAAGTGCAAACCGGTGTGCAGCACCCACGTACCGCGGGCCAACCTGCTCTACTCACCGCGCAACAAGATCCTGGCCGCGGGGCTGATCATCGAGGCCTTCCTCTACGAGGAGCAGACCCGGCGCGGGCTGTCGCTGCGCCACTTCGACGTCATGAACGACGTGGCGGATCACTGCACCATCTGCCACAAGTGCCTCAAGCCCTGCCCGGTGAATATCGACTTCGGTGACGTCACCATCCGGCTGCGGGATATCCTGCAGCGGCGCAAGCAGCGGCGTACGCGCCTGCAGACCCGGGTGGCCATGGGCTTTCTGAACCTCACCGACCCGCGCCTGATCAAGGCCCTGCGCCTGGGCATGGCGCGCTTCGGTTTCGCGGCACAGCGCCAAGTATCGCAGACCCTGCGGCGACTCGGCGTCTTCCCGCTCAAGCGCCGCCCCGGCAGCACGACCGAGCGTTCCAGCATCCCCGCCCAGGCGGTGCACTTCCTCGAGAAGCCGATGCCGTCCAACGTGCCGCCTCAGGGCATGCGTCAGATCCTCGGTGCCGAGGAGTCGGACCATATCCCGATCATCCGCGACCCGCAGAAGACCGACGAGAACAGCGAGGCGGTCTTCTACTTTCCCGGGTGCGGCCCGGAGCGACTGTTCAGCCAGGTGGGCATGGCCACCCTGGCCATGCTCCATGACGCCGGGGTGAAGACCGTTCTCCCTCCGGGGTACCTCTGCTGTGGCTACCCGCAACACGCCGGCGGCTACATCGATCGTGCCAAGCAGATCACTACCGCCAACCGGGTGCTCCTCCACCGAGTGGCCAACACCCTGAACTACATGGACATCCAGACGGTGGTCGTCTCCTGCGGCACCTGCATCAGCCAACTGGAACTCTACGAGTTCAACCGGATCTTCCCGGGGTGCCGCCTGATCGACATCCACGAGTTCCTGCTCGAGAAGGGCTATCGGCTGGAGGGCAGCGAGGCCACGCAGTACCTCTACCACGACCCCTGCCACCCGTCGATCAAGACGCAGAACCCGACGAGCGTGGCCACGGAGCTCATGGGCCAGCCCGTGCAGCTCTCCGATCGCTGCTGTGGTGAGTCGGGGGTCTTTGCCGTCTCCCGTCCGGATATCTCCAGTCAGGTGCGTCATCGCAAGCAGGAGGAGATCCGCCAAGGTGTCGAGTCGCTGACCGGGGCCGAGCGCGCCGAAGACGGCAACGTGCGGATGCTGACCACCTGCCCATCGTGCCTGCAGGGGCTGTCGCGCTATCGCGAGGACACGGGCGTCGAAACCGACTACATCGTCACCGAGATGGCCCGCGAACTCCTCGGCCAGGACTGGCAGGAGCGCTTCACGGAGCAGGCCCGGAAAGGCAGCCTGGAGAAGGTCCTGCTGTGACAACCGTAGGGTAGGCGACGGTGAGCGAGTTGATCGACGAGTTGCTGTGGCGATCCGGCACCTGGGTCCATGGGCATGTCCACGACATCGCCCTGGCCCTGGTGGCCACGCTGCTGGTGGTCTACGGGGGCAGCATCAACCGCTTCGTCGCCCGCCCCCTGCAGCCCTATCCGTGGCTGATGCGCGTGGGTGCCTTTGTCCTGATGTGCGCCTTCGGCTACGGTCTGGTCACGGTCTGGATCACGCCCCTGCTTGCCGAGGCCCTGCTGTATATCGAAACGCGCTACCTGGGCGTCGCGGTCATCGGCGCCTTCCTGGTCATCGGCTGGCTCGCCGAGCGCCGCAACCAGATCTGACGGCACCGTAGCGACCTCACCACAAGGAGTTCCACCATGCTGATCCTGCTGCTGGGCCTGATCCTGTTCCTCGGCACCCACTCGATCCGGGTTGTCGCCGACGATTGGCGGGCCAACCAGATCGCCGCCTACGGCGAGATTCCTTGGAAGGCCGCCTACTCGGTGCTCTCGCTACTGGGGCTGGTTATCGCCATTTACGGCTACGGGCTGACCCGGGTCGATGCCATCTGGGTGTGGACGCCCCCCACCTGGACCGCGCACCTGATGGCGCTAGTGATGATTCCGGCCTTCATCCTGCTCTTCGCCGCCTACGGGCCAGCCAACCGCATTCGCAACGCCATCGGCCACCCGATGTTGCTGGCGGTAGCACTGTGGGCCCTGGCCCACCTGATGGCCAACGGGCGCCTCGGTGACCTGGTCTTCTTCGGCGCCTTCCTGGCCTGGGCCGGCGTGACCTTCGTCTCGGCGCGGGAACGGGATCGCCGTCAGGCCACGACCCCGGCCGAACCGAAACGATTGGGGGATGCTTGGGCCATCGTCGGTGGGCTGATCGGCTACATCGTCTTCGCCCTGTTTCTGCACGTACCGATCACCGGCGTCCCGGCCCACTTGTAGGGACCCGGCACCCGATGGCGGGTCCCGCCAACGGGACCCGCCGGCTATCCTCCCGACCCGCCGGCTGCACGCGACCAGGCCTTGGGGAATAGGCTGACCACGGCACCGCCGCGGTACATGCCGATACCGACGGTATGGCCGTGATGGCGCAATACGCTGTGTCCTCCCTCGGCCAGGCCGACGCAACGCTCCGGCCCGGGGAACAGCGGCTCGCGGCGGAAAAAGGCGTGGACCTCGTCCCGGTCCAGCTCCAGCACGGGCCCCCGGGCACAATGGCCCAGGGCCATGACCCCGGCCGTGGAGGGCTTGGGCGGCCGGGTCTGCGCCCGCACTGCCGGAATCCCGCTGCGCACGACCGGCACCCCTCCCGCCGCGACATGGCCGGAGGCGACCACCTTGGCGTACTTGCTGCCCTCGAAGAAGGCCGTCAGCCCATCCAGAACATCCTCCGGCACTCCGAGTTCGTCCTTGAAGGTCTGCAGCAGAACCCGGGCGCGTGGCTCCTCCTGCACGGCAGGCAGGTCATCCGCTGGGTTCTCGCGCTCACCGCTGCCCACACGACGCAACACCGCCACGAAAAAGCCCCCGGTGTCGTTGTGGTGGGGCCACAGGCGTCCGCAGGACTCCATCTCGGCGCCGTAATGGGCCCCGTCCCATGCCTCCAGGCCTGGGCTCAAGTGCAGCCCCGACACCCTTGCAGGTACCAACTCGAACGCGCCCGGGGCTCGCTCGAGCGCGGCAGCGACCACCGCCTCGTTCTCTTCCGGGGCAAACGTGCAGGTCGAATAGACCACCGTCCCCCCGGGCCGCGTCAGCGCCATCCCGCGCAGCAGCAACCGCTTCTGCCGCTGAACGAGCCGCTCGCGGAACGTCGGTGATGTCGGCTCGGCGGCCGTCGCGGTCTTGCGAAAGGTGCCCTCGCAGCTGCACGGGGCATCGACAACGACCTTGTCGAAACGACCCGCAGCCCAGGGCATGCCCTGCCCGTCGCGAACGGTCTGGGAGACATTGAACAGCCCGTGCCGTTTGACCGCCTGACCGAGAGCTCCCAGGCGGCCGGCACTGGCGTCGTTCGCGACCACGGTGCCCCGATTGGCCAGGGCATCTGCAATCTGGACCGTTTTGTTCCCCGGGGCGGCACAGAGATCGAGGACCCGTTCGCCGGGTCGCGGATCGAGCAGTTGCACGGGCAACAGCGAGGCAGCTTCCTGGATCTGGTAGAGACCGGCGATGGCGCCCCAGTGGTGGCCAGGCCGGAATCCGCCTTCAACCAGTAGAGCATCCCCCTGCCAGCCCAGCGGCTGCGGATCCCACCCCTCGTCCCGCAAAAGGCTGGCCAGCTCATCTCTGGAAAGCCGCGTCGTATTGGCGCGCAGACACGGGGTTAGTGGCCGCTGAAGGGTGCCGCAGAAAGCCTCCCAGTCGTCAATCAGGGGTCGGTAGCGGGTATAGGCGCTCTCACCCCGGGCCAGATCCTCGGGCGGCTGGTATCGCTCTCTTCGGGCCACGCTCCCTCCGGGTCAAAACCGTTTATTGTAACCGGCCGCGAATCCTTCGGGCACGATGGAAGCTGCACAGCGCCCGCGTCCTTCCCAATAACCCTGCAGTCTGTGCGAAACTGCCCCGAAGAAAACCGCCCTTGTGCGGGCCCGGTCCGGGGGTGTGCCGGACGATCCGGGAGGAGACCGATGCAGCAAAGGGGCGATGCCGGCAAACGCTCCGGGGCTTTCACCACCGCCGGTCCGGGCAACGCCCCCGTGGGGGTTCAGACCTGGCTGGCAGCGCTGGATGCCATCGAGGTTCCAATCTTTATCCACGATGCCGAGCACCGGATCGTCGAGGCTAACCGGGCCTACTACGAGCAGGTCGGCCTACACCCTGAAGACGTGCTTGGGCGCCCCTACTACGAGATCTTCCCCCGACGCGACGGCCCCCTGCCCGGCTGCCGCCACGGACTCCAAGCAGCACAATCCGGGCACGGCAAGAACGATCCGACCGGGGACGCGGCGCTGGAAGAACGCTTCACCGTGGATACCGGCGAAACCTTCCTGTCGCGCTCCTTCGCCGTACACGACGAGGAGGGCACCTACCGGCACTCGGTGCACATCCTGGAGGACATCACCGAGCGCAGCCGTGCGGAACGGGAACAGACCCGGATCCACCAGGCCTTGCGCGAGCGCGAGGAGCAACTCCACCGACTGTTCGAGAACATGACCGAGGGCGTGCTGGTGGTCACCCCGGACGGTACCGTGCGTTACGCCAACCCGAGTGCGGCACGGCTCTTCGCGCGCGACAGCGCAACCCTGATCGGGGCCGTGATCGGCCTGCCCATCGGCGGACCCGATGCCCAGGAAATCGAGCTGCGCAGTCCCGGCGGGGAGTTGCGGACGGTCGAGATGCGCGTGCGCGAGATCCACTGGCAGGACCAGCCAGCCCACCTGCTCAACCTGCGCGACGTGACCGAGCGCAAGCGCATCGAGACCGAACTGCGCCAGGCCGCTATCGTCTTCGAAGAGGCCCGGGAAGCCATCCTGGTCACCGATGCCGAACAGCGCGTGGTCGCGGTCAATCCGGCTTTCACCGAGATCACCGGGTATGCCGAGCAGGAAGTCCTCGGCAAGGACCCGGCGCTGCTCTACTCCGGTTTCCACGATGAGGGCTTCTACGAGGCCATCCACCGGGCCCTGGCCGAGCGCGGCTACTGGACCGGGGAGATGTGGAACCGGTGCCGGGATGGCACCACCTTCGCCAGCCTGGTTACGATCCGCGCGGTCTATGACAGTACCGGGCAGCTGACCCATTACATGGCGGTGCTCGCCGATATCTCCCGGCTCAAGGAGTATCAGAGCCAGCTGGAGCGGATCATGCACTCAGATCCGCTCACCGGCCTGCCCAATCGCCTCGTGTTCCAGGATCGCCTCCATCAGGCCCTGGTGACCACGCAGCATCACACCGGCTGTTTCGCCGTTCTCTCCCTGGATCTCAACGATCTCAAGGCGATCAACTACAGCCTCGGCCACGCGGTGGGCGATGCCATCTTGCAGCAGCTCGCCGAGCGGCTGCGCGCCACCCTGCGCGAGGAGGACACCGTAGCCAGGCTGGGCGGCGACGAGTTCGGTGTACTGCTCCTCGGCGTCCGGGACGCTAGCGAGGTGGCAACAATCACCGAGGGATTGAGCCGGGCGTTGGATGCCCCCTTCCAGATCGCCGACCGGAGCATTCCCATCGCCGCGAGCATCGGCATCGCTGTCTATCCCGAACAGGAAGCCGGTGCGGCCGACCTCTTCCAGCAGGCGAATGCTGCCATGCATCAGGCCAAGCGCGAGGGCATCAACTACCGCTTCTTCAGCGAGGAACTCACCGAGCAGGCCCGCGAACGGGTTCAGCTGGGCAGCGAGCTGCGCCAGGCCCTCGACGAGGGCGGGTTGGAACTCCACTACCAACCCCAGATCGAGCTGAGTAGCGGTGCCTGGGTGGGGCTGGAGGCCCTGGTCCGCTGGCACCATCCGGTACAGGGCTGGATCAGCCCGGAGCGGTTCATCCCGGTGGCCGAACGCATCGGCCTGGTGACCGCGCTGGGCGCCTGGGTCCTCGAGCAGGCCTGCCGGCAGGGACGCGCCTGGCTCGACGCGGGCTTTAACTTCGGCCGCCTGGGGGTCAACTTCGCCGCCCCGGAACTCACTGCGCCCGATCTCGGCCAGCGCGTACTGGCCACGCTCGAGCGCACGCGGCTACCGGCCCGCCACTTGGAGATCGAGGTCACCGAGCGCCTGCTGGTGGATCCCGATCCGGTGGTGATCGAGCAACTGCAACAACTGCGCGATCACGGCGTCACGGTGGCGCTCGACGATTTTGGAACCGGCTACTCGGCGCTTAGCTACCTGCGGGACCTGCCGGTGGACCGGCTCAAGATTGACCGCAGCTTCGTCGACGGTCTGCCGGAAGACGAGCGCACACTGGCCATCGCCCAGGCGATCGCCGGCCTCGGCCGTAATCTCGGTTTTACCATCATCGCCGAGGGGGTCGAGACACCGGCGCAGCGTGAGGCGCTCATCGGCATCGGCTGCCCCTGGGCCCAGGGGTTCCTGTTCGCCCGGCCCGCGCCGGTCGCCGGGATCGAGGCCATGGCCCCGCACTTCCCACGGGGCGCCCTATAGCGAAGGAGGCGGAGAAGCCGGCCGCGCAAAATAGAAGCCCTGCAATAGGTCGACACCGACTTCGCGCAGCCACTCGGCCTCATCCCGCTCCTCGACCCCTTCGGCAACGGTCGTGGTGCCCAAATTGCGGGCCATGCCGACCATTGCCTCGACGATGGTCGCCTGCCCCGGGTTGCGATGCACGTGCCGGATCAACTCGCGGTCGATTTTCACGAAGTCCGGCTCAAGATCCTTGAGCAGATTCAGGGAGCCGTAGCCGGCCCCAAGGTCGTCCAGGGCGATGCGGAACCCACCCTGCCGATACTGATCCACGATGTGGCGCAGGTGACGGTGGTCGGAGATCGCTTCGGTCTCGACAACCTCGAAGACAATGCGCCGCGGGTCCAGGCCAAGTTTCTCCACGGCGCCCACGGTGGTGCGCAGGCAAAAGGCCGGGTCGTAGATGGCCGTTGGCCGGAAGTTGATGAACAGGTTGGCCTGAATCCCCTGGAGGTGGCTATCACGGATCGCCGCCACGCGCGCCAGTCGATCCAGGTGAAACTCCAGATCAGCCAACTCCGCCGCCCGGAACATCGCCCCGGGTGCGATCACCCCCCCGTCGCCGCCGACCCCGCGCATCAGGCACTCGTAGGCGAACACCCGCTGCGGATCCCGTGCATCAACGAGGGGCTGATAGTGGATCTGGATCCGCTCGCTGCGGATAACCTCCAGCAGCCACTCGTGCTCGGCGCGAGCCACCCAGGTGGAAAGCGGACGGGACTGGAACAGCGACCGGGCGTCGAACACCTCACCGTGCTCCATGAAGACAGCGGAACCGGCGGCCATCTCTGGTTCGCTCATCAGCGGCTCCAAGGCGGCGAGCAGCACCGGCAGCGCCTGCCCCGGTACCTCGACTCCCATGACCCCGGCCGCCGGGAACCGCACCCGCCACCCGGCGTCACGCAGTCGGACGTAGACCCGATCCCGCGTGTGCTGCAGCGGCGGGGCCAGGTAGAACGTCCCCGGGGCCGGACTCAGATCGGGCAGCTCCGGGCTGCCGGGGCAGATGGTGGGAACTTCAATGGTCATCGGTACGCTGCTCTCCTTGGGTGACGACTCCGTACGGTGGCGGACAGCCCCGCGCTGCTGCGGTTTTTTCACGCCTAGCCTAATGCATGGCCCCGGAGAACTCCCATAGTGGTGCCGGCGAATCTGGCACAATGCGGCTGTCTCACCACAACGGGGGTTCCCATGGAAGATCCGCGCGCTGTCTCCACGGGCATTGCCGGCCTCGACGAGATCCTCGATGGCCTGCGCCTGGGGGACAACGTCGTCTGGCGTGTCGAAGATCTCGACGACTACCGGGCATTCCTCAGGCCTTTTGTGGAGACCGCCCGCGAACAGGGGCGTGCCATCATCTACCTGCGCTACGGGCAGCACGCCCCCCTGCTCAACCCCGGCTCCGGCGTCCGGGTGGTGGAGATCGATGCCCGCGGCGGCTTCGAGGCCTTCACCAGCCGCGTCTATCAGTTGATCACGGACTACGGCCGCGGCGCCTTCTACGTCTGCGACTGCCTGACCGATCTCCTCCAGGCCTGGACCACCGATTACATGGTGGGCAACTTCTTCCGTGTCGTCTGTCCATACCTTTTCGAGCTCGACACGGTCGCCTACTTCGCCTTGTGCCCGCACAGTCACTCCCACGGCACCCTGGCGCGGATCCGCGAGACCACCCAGGTACTGATCGACGTGCGCCGGGCCGGCGATGAGGTGCATATCCAGCCCGTCAAGGTCTGGCGGCGGCACTCACCGACCATGTTCCTGCCCCATCGCCAGCGCGGCGAGCGGTTCTTGCCGGTGACCGACAGCAGCGACGCCACGCGGTTGCAGGACCGGCTGGAGCGCCAGCACCAGGAGGATCGTCAGCGCCGCCTGCTCGACTACTGGGATCGCTTGTTCCTCAGTGCCGGGGAATGCCTGGATCAACTCGCCGACGACCCCCAGAGGTGCGCGATCCTCGAGGAGCTGCTCGGGGCGTTGGTCGGGCACGACCCGCGCCTGCTGGGGCTCGCGCGGCAGTACCTCGGTCTCGACGATCTGCTGGCCGTGCGCGCGCGGATGATCGGCAGCGGGCTGATCGGCGGCAAAGCGGTGGGCATGCTGCTGGCGCGCAACATCCTGCTGGCCGAGGACGCACAACGCTGGCAGGCGGCGCTCGAACCCCACGACTCCTTCTACCTGGGTTCCGACGCTTACTACGCCTACATCGTGCACAACGGATGGTGGCCGCGGTTAATGCGCCAGCGCACCGAGGCGGGTTACTTCGAGGAGGGGCGCGAACTGCACCGGGCCATGCTCGAGGGTGAGATGCCGCCAGAGATCCGCCCGGAGCTCGAGCGCATGCTCGATCACTTCGGGCAGTACCCGATCCTCGTGCGCTCCAGCAGCCTTCTGGAAGACGGCTTCGGCAACGCGTTCGCCGGCAAGTACGAGAGCATCTTCTGCGTTAACCAGGGCAGCCCGGAGCAGCGACTCGCCGAGCTTGAGGAGGCCATCCGTCGGGTTTACGCCTCCACGCTGGCCGAGGATGCCCTGGTCTACCGTCGGCAACGGGGGCTCGATCGCCTGGAAGAGCCGATGGCTCTGCTCATGCAGCGGGTCAACGGGCGCTACCACCGCCATCTCTACCTCCCCGATGCCGCCGGGGTCGGCGTCTCACGCAACCCCTTCGTTTGGGACGCGGGGCTCGACCCAAAGGCGGGCATGCTGCGCCTGGTGATGGGCCTCGGCACACGGGCGGTGGATCGCATCGGCACGGACCACGCCTGTGTCGTCGCCCTCGATCAGCCCCACCGCCGCCCCTTCCGCGACCGGGACGACCTCTACCGGTTCTCGCAGCACGAGGTCGACTGCCTCGATGTCAACGCCAACAGCCTCGCCTCCCTACCCCTGCGGGAGCTGGTTGCCCAGGCCGAGGACCTCCCGCTGGAGCGGCTCGGTGAGCTAGACCGTGCGGCCACGCAACGGGCCCGCGAACTCGGCGACAGCAACCCGGTCTGGCGGTTGACCTTCACCCCGCTGCTGCGCAGCGAGGATTTCGTCACCCGGGCCGCAGCCATGCTGCGGACGCTGGAGTCTGCCTACTGCCACCCCGTGGACGTGGAGTTCACCGTGCATCTGGATGAGGCCGGCACCGCCTCCTTCAATCTGGTCCAGTGCCGCCCTCTGCCCACGCGTGGCGAGGGCTCGTTGGCGCCACTGCCCGAGTCGGTCCCCGAAGAGCGACTGTTCATGCAGAGTGAGGGCCACTTCATGGGCGGCAATCTGGATCTGCACCCGGGGCACATCCTCCGGGTCCACAGCAGCCGCTACGCTGCCCTGAGTCGTGAGGCGAAGCATCAGGTGGCCACACTCATCGGCGTGCTCACCCGCCGCTTGGCCGAGGAGGAACCCGGCGCACCCATCGTGCTCATCGGACCGGGCCGTTGGGGGACCAGCAGCCCAGAGCTGGGTGTGCCAGTCGGCTTCGCGGACATCAGCCGCGTGGCGGTCCTCGCCGAGGTCGCGGAGATGGGATCGGAGGTGGTGCCCGATCTCTCCTTCGGGTCCCACTTCTTCCAGGATCTGATCGAATCGGGGATCGCGTACGTGGCGCTGTTCCCGGGAAGGCCCGGCAACACCTACCGGCCGCAATGGCTCGACGGCGGCCCGGCACAGCCTGCCGAGACGCCCCGCGGCCAGGGCGCCCCCGACGACGTATCGGCGGCGGTCGAGCACTTCCGCGTTCCGCCCGGAAGACTGCGCCTCGCCGCCGACCTCGTCGAGCAGCGCCTCCTGGCCTACCAGCCCTAGATCAGCCCCATCGCTACCATGGCATTGCTGACCTTGATGAAGCCGGTGATGTTGGCACCGGTGACGTAGTCCCCGGGGACACCGAACTCATCGGCGGTTTCGTAGCAGTTGCGGTGGATGTCGACCATGATCTCGTGCAACCGCTCCTCGGTGTGCTCGAAGGTCCAGGAGTCGCGGCTGGCGTTCTGCTGCATCTCCAGGGCGCTGGTGGCCACGCCGCCGGCGTTGGCCGCCTTGCCGGGACCGTAGGCGATCCGGGCCTCCTGGAACATGCGGACCGCCTCGGGCGTACAGGGCATGTTGGCCCCCTCGGCCAGCGCGGTGCAGCCTTTGTTCAGAAGCTCCCGCGCGTCCTTGCCGCTGATCTCGTTCTGCGTTGCGCAGGGCAGCGCCACGTCACAGGGGACGGTCCAGATGTTGCCATCCTCGACGTACCGGGCCTTCGGCCGCTCGTCGGCATAGACGGAAATGCGCCGCCGCTCCACTTCCTTGATACGCTTGATGCGCTCGAGGTCGATGCCGTCTTCGTCGACGACGATACCACTCGAATCGGAGCAGGCGATGACCTTGCCGCCCAGCTTGCGGATCTTGTCCATGGCGTAGATAGCCACGTTGCCCGAGCCGGAGACCACGCAGGTCTTGCCCTCAAGATCCTCTCCACGGGCCTTGAGCATCTCCTGCAGGAAGTAAACGGTGCCGTAACCCGTCGCCTCCTTGCGGGCGCGGCTACCGCCCCAGGTCAACCCCTTGCCGGTGAAGACACCGGATTCGTAGCGGTTGGTGATCCGCTTGTACTGGCCGAAGAGGTACCCCACCTCGCGCTGACCGACGCCGATGTCACCGGCGGGCACATCGGTGTACTCGCCGAGGTAGCGGTAGAGTTCGGTCATCAAGCTCTGGCAGAACCGCATGATCTCGTCGTCCGAGCGGCCCTTCGGATCGAAGTCGCTACCCCCCTTGCCGCCGCCGATGGGCATGCCAGTAATGGCGTTCTTGAACACCTGCTCGAAGCCAAGGAACTTGATGATGCCCAGGTACACCGAGGGGTGGAAGCGCATGCCGCCCTTGTAGGGGCCCATGGCGCTGTTGAACTCCACCCGGAAGGCGCGGTTGATGTGGATCTCCCCGTTGTCGTCTTGCCAGGGAACCCGGAAGATGATCTGACGCTCCGGCTCGCAGATCCGCTGGATGATCTTGTGGTCCGCGAACTCCGGGTACTTGCTCATGACCGGGCCGAGGGTCTCGAGCACCTCGTGCACCGCCTGGTGAAACTCGCTCTCGCCGGGGTTGCGGCGAACAACATCCTGATAGATCGGTTCCAGCTTCTCGTCGAGCCGTGCGGTCATCTTCTTCTCCGTTTTTCAGTGCCCCGGAGACCCATGCGGCCCCCGACAGGACGATATCTCTTCTCCGGCGGGCGCCCGGACGGATCCGGCACCCACCGACAGGATCTCAGGCGCGGGAAGTCTGCACTAAAAACGGACCCGTGTGCACCATCCCGGTGCCACGGCGATCATCTCTGTGCGGCATACGGTCGCCGGTGAACGGCTCAGACGCCGCGGATCGCCCCTGCCATCCGCTCGATGCCAGCGAGGGTAAAGACCAGGATGATCAGGATGATCAGCACTGCCACCGACCAGGTCAGCACACGCCCCCAGAACGTGCCCTCAAGGATCTCTCGCAAGCGGCCCATAACGATACCCCAATCTCTCGCGACCACGGTCTCGGCCTCATCGAGAGTTTGATGCAGCGTGCTCCTGCTCGTTCCACGCTGCGACATCAAGCCGTGGGCAGCTTTGCCACGTCAGTTGTTGCCGCCCGACGGCCCCTTGCCGCACATGTCCGCGATCGCGCAGACCCCGCACCCCCCGTGACCGGCCCCTTCCCCCTCCGGCGTGGTAGGCCCGAGTTCCGGGTGCCGGCGCGCGAAACGGCGCGCCGCACCCTGGACACCGACCCAGCCGACAACCAGCGCAAAGATGACGAGGAACGCCGCAACGTAGGTGCCCATATCGGCTACCCCCCGAGTCCAGCGAAGCCCATGAACGCCAGCGACAGGACCCCGGCCAGCATCAGGCTCATCGCCGCGCCGCGCGCCACGGAGGGTACGTCGGCCAGATCGACCTGCTCGCGCAGGCCCGCCATCAGTACGATCGCCAGGATGAACCCGGCGCCGGCGCCCAGGCTGTAGGTCACCGACTGCAGGAAATCGTACTCGTAGCTGGTCTGGAACAGCGCCACGCCCAGGATCGCGCAGTTCGTGGTAATCAGCGGTAGGAAGATGCCCAGTGCCCGGTAGAGGGGCGGGCTGAACTTCTTCACCACCATCTCCACCAGCTGCACCGCCGAGGCGATGACGGCGATGTAGGCGATCAGGCTCAGGAACTCGAGCTCGAAGTAGCCCAGCACGATGTTGATGCCGTAGGCGGCCAGCGACGCGATGAGCATGACGAAGGCACTCGCCACGCCCATGGGAAAGGCCGTGCCCAGCTTGCCCGACACCCCGAGGATGGGGCAGATGCCGAGGAACAGGGCGAGCACGAAGTTATTGATGATCGCCGCATTGAGGAAGATGTAGCTCAGGGAATCAGCGTCCATCGGCGGTCGCCTCCTTACCGGCAGCGGCGCGCTTGTTCTGCCGCTCCTTGATCCAGGCAAAGAGCAGCAGCCAGCCGGCGAGCACGAAGAACCCGCCCGGCGGCAGCAGCATGATCACCCAGGGCTCGAAACTGTCGGCGAAGACCTGAATACCCAGGATCTCCCCCGCCCCGAGGAGCTCACGCACGGTCCCGAGGCAGAGCAGTGCCAGCGTGAAACCGGCCCCGACGCCGAGGGCGTCAATCAGCGTCTTACCCAGCGGCTTGCGCGACGCGAACGCCTCGGCCCGGCCGAGGATCATGCAGTTGGCCACGATTAGCTGAATGAACGCCCCGAGGGCGTTGTAGATATCCAGGCTGATCGCCTGAATCGCGTAGTCGACCACCGTGACGAAGCTCGCGATGATCACGATATAGGAGGCGATGCGCACCTCCTTGGGGATGAAATCGCGCAGAATGGAGACCAGCCCGGTGGAGCAGACCAACACGAAGGTCGTAGCCAGCCCCATCGCCAGCGCGTTCTCGGTGGTGTTGGTCACGGCCAGCACCGGGCACATCCCTAGGAGCATCACGAAAACGGGGTTCTCCCGCCAGATGCCGCTGAGGAAGGTATCCATGGTGATCGGTTCTTGCTCACGCTTGGCAGCCATCACTCATTCCTTTCCAGCTCGGACCAGTGCCCCTGGAGCTGCGGCAGTCGCTCGTCCGCGCTCCGGTGCAGCATGTCTCCGATGGCTTCGGCGGAGACGGTGGCCCCAGTGATCCCGTCAATATCGCCGGGATCCTCGCGCTCTCCCGGGTCTACGGTGCGGATGCCGTGCTTCAGTCCGGTACCGTCCTCATTCAGTGAGGCGTCCAACCCTTCGATACTGCCCAGGAAGTCCGGATCGGTCTCGATCCGGTCCCCCAGACCCGGCGTCTCCTGGCTCTCCAGGACGGACATGCCGACAATGCACGCGCAGGACGGGTCGTAGCCGTAGAGGATGCGGATCACATCCGCATACCCTCGCCCCGAGGCCTCCAGCGCCACTCCGGCCAGGGCGCCGTCCTCGGTATAGCCGGCGTGGATGATCGGGCCTCGCTCCTGGGCGTCCTCCTTCGGCACCGGGCCCTCGTCGGTCAGCACGAAATCCCGGCGTTGCGTAGCCCCGGGGATGACGTCGAAGACCGCCTGCTGCAGCGCCCGTTCGTGGTTCTCGGCGATGATCGGCCGGGTCCACTCGACCACGCTGACCACCAGCAGCCCGGCGAACAGCGCGATCACCCCCAGCGTCCCGATCAAACGCAGGCTGGAGGTCGGCGTCGGCGCCACCTGCTGGGACTGGGCTGCTTCGCTCATTACCCCCTCCTCTTGCGCAGGCCATACATCCGCGGCTGGGCAATGCGCTCGATCAGCGGCACCGCCGCATTACCGAGCAGGATCGCGTACATCACACCCTCGGGAAGACCACCGAAAAAGCGGATAATGACCGTCAGGAAGCCGATCAGGATGCCGTAGATCCAGATTCCGGCCGGCGTTACCGGCGACGAGGACATATCGCTGGCCATGAAGAAGGCGCCCAGCATCAGGGCCCCGGAGGCCAGCACGAAGAGCGGATCCGGGTAGGCGGCGGGATCCAGGGCGTAAAACACGCCGGCCGTGGCCGCGGCACTGCCCAGCACCGAGACCGGCACGCGCCAGTTCACCGCGCCACGCAGCACAAGGAAAAGGCCGCAGACGAGGACCAACAGCGCCGAGGTCTCCCCGGCCGAGCCGGCGATGGTCCCGAGCATGAGGTCCCACGTTTCGGTGGCGATCTGCCCCTCGAACTTCCACTCGGCCAGCGGGGTCGCCGTTGTGTACGCGTCCACCGAATCCGGCGTCATGAACGGCAGGGCCAGCGTCGACGGCAGAAACTCCGTGAAACGATCAGCCAGGCCGGCCTGCGTCCAAGTGGAAGACGCCTCGGGGAAGGCCGCGGCGGCGAAGGCACGGCCAAGCAGCGCCGGGTTGAACGGGTTGTAGCCCAACCCCCCGAACAGCGCCTTGCCCAGGGCGATGGCCACGAAAGCCGATACCGCCGCCATCCACAGCGGGAAGGCCGGCGGCAGCGTCAGGGCCAGCAACAGCCCGGTAATGACCGCACTGTAGTCCCCGATCGTACTCGCACGACCCGATAGCTGATTGAACAGCTGCTCGGTCAGGACCGCCGTGACGGTGGTCACCACTAGCAGTGCGGCGACACTGATGCCGAACTGGTAGACCGAGAAGGCACACACCGGCAGCAGAGCCAGGACCACCGAGCGCATGATGCGCTCGACCGTGTCCGGCTCCTTGATGTGGGGCGATGTCTTGATCTCGATACGCGGGCGCATTAAGAGGCTCGCTCCCGATTCAGCGATTTGGCAATCCGGAAGTACTGCACCAGTGGGATGTTCGAGGGGCAGACGTAACTGCAACAGCCGCACTCGAAGCAGTCATTGAGATGGAAGCGCTCTTCCATGGCCTCGTACTGCCGCTTGGCTGCAAGCCGCCCGAGCTCAGCCGGGTTGAGCCCCACCGGACACACCTCCACACAGCGACCGCAGCGGATGCACGGCTGCGTCGGCGGGCGATCGGTCTCATCGCCGACCCCCTCGGGCAGCACCAGCACCCCCGAGATCCCCTTCGTGACCGGCACATCCAGGAACGCCACCGTGTTCCCCATCATCGGCCCACCGAGGATGATTCGGCTCGGATCATCTCCCTCGAAGCCGACCTCCTCGAGCAGGTAGCGCAGCGGCGTGCCGACAGGGACCCGATAGTTGCCGGGGCGTTCCACGCCGGGACCGGCCACGGTGATGACGCGCTCGATCAGCCCCTCCCCGCGCGGGAGCAGGTACCCGAGCTGCGCCATGGTGCCGATGTTGTTGACCACGGCCCCGATCTCGTAGGGCAGGCCACCCGAGGGCACCTCCCGGTCAAGCAGGGCCTTGATCAACATCTTCTCCGAGCCCTGGGGGTACTTGGACTTGAGCTGCACCACCCGGATGGCGTCTTCTTCGGCGACCGCCTGCTGCAGCGCGGCGACGGCATCGGGCTTGTTGTCCTCGACGCCGATCACCGCCTCCGGAGCACCCACCGCCCGCATCGCCAAGCGCACGCCGGCGATGATGGACTCGGTGGCTTCGATCATCAGCCGGTGGTCGGTACTGAGAAAGGGCTCGCATTCGCAGCCGTTGACCACCAGCGTGTCGATGGCGTAGCCCTCCGGCACCGAAAGCTTCAGGTGGGTAGGAAACGACGCCCCCCCCTGCCCGACGATCCCGGCGTCCTGAATGGCCTCGATGAGCTCCTGACGCGAGAGGGCATCGAGATCCCGCTCCCGGCTCCAGCGCACCACCTGACTATCGCCCGGAGCCGTGCGCAGGAGAATCGCCTCGGTCTTGGGACCGCGGGCGGTGGGCATGAGCTCGACCCCCTCCACGGTACCGGTCACCGGGGCGTGGATCGGAACCGAGGGCCAGCCATCCGCCTCGGCGATCGGCTCACCGCGGCTCACCTCCTGCCCACGGGTCACCAGCGACCGCGCCGGACGCCCGAAGTGCTGCGTCAGCGGCAGCACCATGCGCGGGGCAAACGACAGACGCCGAATGGGCTGCTTGCGGGTCTGATCCTTGCGCCCCGGGGGCTCAATCCCCCGGGGGAAGGTCAGTCCACCCAGAAAGGACAGCACGCTCATGGTCAGTTGAACTTCTCTGCCCGCTTGATGAGCTTGTCCAGGCCCGGCTCGTTCGGGTCGAACGGGGTGCCCGGGTGGATCGCGAACGAGGCGCACTTCTCCGCCGCGCGGACGATGTCCTTGAACGACGCCCCCTTCGGATCCTTCACAACGACCTGCTTGTTGTCGTCGTACTCAAAAACGCCGGGGGCGATGTCGATGCAGTCATCGCACGCGGTGCACTCGTTGCTCTCCACCCACACCGGATCGTGGGCTGCGGTGGGCGCGGCATCGGCAGCGCCCCCGTCATCGGCCCCCTGACCCTGCGCGCCCGCGGAGGACACCGCCGACTCGGGGGCGGCGAGCGCGCCGGCCAGCTGGCCGGAATCCTCGCCGCTGGCCATGGAGACCAGGGCCGCGCTGATCCGTTGCGCCATCTCCTGACGCGTCCGGGCAGCCACGGCCTGCTCATCGACCTCTTCACGATCCAGTCCGAGCAGACCCTTGAGCTGATGCCAGAAGTCACGTCGCTCCTCGGTCGAGCGGACCAGCTCCTCGGAGACGATGACCCGGACCAGTCGGTTCTGCTTGTCCACGGCCCAGATGTACGGGAACAGGCCCTCGCGATCCTCTTCGTCGAGCTCCAGCAGCTCCACCAGCGGGATCATGTCGTCGTTCCACTTCTCCGGCGGCACCTGCTTGAAGTGCTTGCGGAAGCGACCCTCGGTCAGCGCGAAGTCGGCAAAGGTCATGGGTAGTTCCATGCTCTGCTCCGCGCCCTCCTCGTCGAGGTAGTTGAGGGTGTACGTCGGCCAGTCCTGCTCGACCTCAGGGTTACCCTCGAGATCACTGCACTCGCGGAACGTGGTGCCGCGATCCGGGTTGTAGCGGAACAGCGGGTAGGCCCGGCCGTCCACTGCCATACGCGACTGCATGAAGGCCACATCGTCCCCCACTCCGTGCTCCGGCGGGCAGACGGCGTAGACGTTGAACACCGCTGGACGCCGGGTGTTGAGACCCTCGATGAAGCTCTCAAGCAGGTGCGTGACGTTGGCGATGGTCCCCTGCGCGACATAACTGGTGCGGTGGGCCATGCCGATGAGGCTGATCTCCTTGCGGATCTCGTTCTTGCCCTTCCAGGCCTTGCCGTAGGGCGCCATGTCCGAGACCTGGCTGATGAACCCAGAGGTGCAGGCCTGGCCACCGGTGTTGGAGTAGACCTGGGTATCGAGCACCAGCACCTTCACCGGCTTCCCGGACATCATGGCCCGCGACAGGTTCTGGAAGCCGATGTCGTACATGGCGCCGTCGCCGCCCAGGCTGACCACCGGCGGGCACAGGGCGTACTCCTCGTCGGTGAAGTTCTCCCAGTTGAACTGGGCGAAGAACGCGTCGTGCTCGGCCGGATCGTACTTGCCGGCGAGTTCGAGTTCGGCCATGCGGATGGCCTTGAAGCCATCGGCCATCTTCGACATGTGCCCCTCGAAGATGCCCACTGCCATTGACGGGCTGTCCTGGAACAGGTGGCTGGTCCACGGGAACGGATAGGGGTTGTAGGGATACGTGCTCCCCCAGACCGAGGTGCAGCCTGTGGCGTTGATCACGCCCATGTGGGTACGGCCGCGGCCGGTCGGCCCCTCGGTGTAGCGCCAGCGCAGATCCTTGAGCCGGGCCAGCACGTCGGTAGCCCACTTCAGCCAGTCGGGATCCACAGTCTGGCTGCCCCGCCCCTCATCCAGCGTGCCGGACAAGCGCGAGAGCGTCAGGTCACGGTCCGAGTGTGCCTGGATGGCCTCGTGGACCGCGTGGACGTCGGAGATATCCATGCCCTCGGCCAGCTTGAGGCGGATGTGCTGCTCCAGCCGGGCGATCAGGTCGTCAATCTTCTTGACGTGCTCCTTGACCCGGGGCTGCATCAGCGCCGAGACCGTGGAGGTGAACAGGTGCACCGCGGTCTTCTCGCCGCAGCCCAGGCATGCGCCGTCGCCGGCGTTCAACGACTCGTAGTTGGTCTTATCGAGCAGCAGCGTCTCCAGGGCGCCGATGCCCTCATCCAGGTCGTCGATGCGGATGTAGTCCTTGCTGGTGCTCGGCAGATCAAGCCAGAAGTCCCAATTGCGCCGCATTCGGTCGACGTCGTCCTGGGTCTGTGTCACCGCCTCGAGGGCACCCTCGTCACAGATGCGGACGCACTCCATGCACCCCTTGCAGGTATACGGATTGACCGCCAGGGAGAACAGACCGCCACTGCCGGGGCTGCGCTTCTCCTGCGCGGAGAAGAACGGCTTGGTGACGGCGAACTGGAAGTCGCCGATCTGCTCGCGCAGCGATGCCAGCTCCCGCTCCAGACGCTCCTTATCGCCGCCATCGAGCGTGCTATCGGCCAGCAGGCGCTGGATGGAGTCGTCGAGTTCAGCGTGGAAGTCGGCCTCCTCGCCGGCCTCGAGCAGCGCACTGCGCAGCCGCTTCTCAAGATCGCGCACGGCGCGCCGCAGATGGCGTGTCGGCTGGGTCTTCTCGATACGACGCACGCCGGTGTCGAAGATCTCGCCGATGCTGTTGACCAGCCCGGGCAGTGCGGTGTCCGGACAGACCGCGTAGCAGTCCCCGCAGGCCGTGCACTTGGCCGGATCCCAGGCGGGGTACTCGAAGCGTACCTGGGTCATGTCCCGGTAGATCGCCGTGGACGCCGGGATCAGCGACTGCGCCATGAAGGGATCGGCCAGGTTGTCACTGCCCTGCCCGGCGACATAGAAGCTGCCGGTCTGCTCCCAGAAACGGTGGATATCCGAACGCGCATCCTCGGACTTGGGCAGACGCTTGAGCATCACCGGCATCTCCGGCATGGCCCGCTGCTCGCCCGAAGCCGGCGCCACGGCACCGCTGAGGGTCTTGTCGGTGATCTCCACCAGTTCATCGAAGCCGCGGCGGACCACCCGCAGGTTGTCCTCCACCACGCGGCGCCCCTTGCTGCCGAACTTCTGCTCGAGCTGCTCCTCGATAGCGCGGAAAAGTGAGTCACGTGTCAGGCCGCGGCGCTGCATAAGCGGCGACGACGCGAAAAACGCGCCCTGGAAGGCAATGCCCTGCATGCGGAACTGCAGATCGGCATCCGAGGCCTCGTCCCGGGCAATCTTGAACGCATCGAGATAGTAGACGTGGATATCGTTCTCGACGATGTAGCGCTGGGCCTCCGCCGGGAAGCTCTCCCAGACGGCTGCCGGCGAGTCCAGGTTCGACTGGATAACGAACGTCCCGCCCTTGGCCAGGCCGGCCAGCGGGTTGGAGTGATCGAAGACGTTCGGGTCCGGCGACAGGACAACCTCGACCTCCTTGAGCTCGCTGCTGACCCGGATTGGCTCCGGCGCAGCAGCCAGGTAATAGGTGGTCGGCTGCCCCTTCTTCTCGGAGCCGTACTTCGGGTTCGCCTTGATGTGGAAGTCGAGCAGGTCGAAGAGCGTCATGGCCAGGTTCTTGCCGGTGGTCATGGCGCCCCAACCGCCAACCGAGTGCAGCCGCGCGGTGATCGCCTCATCGGGCATCAGGCTCGGGTTCTCGGAACCGCGCAGTGCCATCTTCTCGATACCCGGGTAGGCCTCCTGCACCTTCTGCTGATGCACCTCCTGGGTGGGCGTCGCCGGGTTGGGCCGGATGAAGTCCACCGACAGGTAAAAGAACGTCTGCTGCGGCCCGTCGCCGAGCATGTTCTCCACGGCGGCGATCAGCCCCTCGGGCTGCAGGTCGCGCGAGCCCAAGCCGTAGGCACCGGAATAGATCCGCGGCATGTCCCCGCCGCCGAAGGACGGATAATCCGGGTACGGTTTGCCTTCCCCGGCGATGCGGTTCTCCAGGCACTTGGTCAGTGCCGCCCGGGTTTCGCGGGCCAGGGGCAGATCCTCGGCCAACGGCTGATCCGTGCGCTCGAGCACGGCGACGCCCTTGCGCCCCTTGAGCAGCTGGGCCAGGTCGGCGCCAGGGAAGGGACGGAACATGGTCAGATTGACCACGCCCACCGGGATGCCGCGCGTATCCCGCAGGTAATCGGCCACCGCCTCGGCAGTGGCCACCATGCTGCCCTGACCGACAATGACGTACTCGGCGTCGTCCATCCGGTAACCGGAGACCCGGTTGTAGCGCCGGCCGGTCAGCTGGGAGAACTCCTCCATGCAGGCGTCGGCGATCTCGGGCAGGTGGGCGTAGAAGTACGGCCGCTGGGCCGCCACCTGCTGCATGTAGGCGTCCTGGTTCTGCACCGAACCGGAGAGCATCGGGTTGTCGACATCCCAAATGGCGGGGATACGGCGGCGCTGCTCGCCATAGAGCATCCGCTGCGCCGGGGTCGGACAGTCGATGATATCGTCGGCACTGCCCAGGTACTCCTGGATCAGCTCCCGCTCGGGGATGCGCAGCGACTCGATCAGGTGAGTGGTCAGGAAGCCGTCCTGACCGACGATACCCGGGTTGAGCGCTAGCTCGGCGATCTTGTGGGAGATGATGTTCAGGTCCGCCGCCTCCTGGGCGTTCTTGGCGAAGACCTGGAAGAAGCCGGTGTCGTCGACACAGTGGTAGTCGTCGTGGCCGGCATGGACGTTGAGCGCGCCCTTGGTGATGGCGCGGCAGCCCATGTTGAGGATGTACGGCAGTCGCTTGCCGGCAGCGGCATAGAGCGATTCGTGCATGAACGCCACGCCCTGCGCCGACGAGAAATTAATCGCCCGCAGGCCGGTCATCGACAGCCCGGCGGTCATCGCCGCAGCGGCGTGCTCGGACTCCGGCTCGATGAAGATCAGCGAGCGACCGGAGACATTGATATGACCCTTGGAGACCTCCTCGGCCCACATCTCACCCATGTCCGTGGACGGAGTGATCGGGTAGGCGCCGGCGGCGTCCGAGGATTCGCGCTCGCACTGGATGACGGCACTGTTGCCGTCCATCGCCCCGCGAATCCCCTGATACTTCATCAGGTCCTGCGACGTAGTGCGCTTGAAAAGCATATCGCCTCCCCTAGCTTGCCCGGTCCGTCCGGACCGGTGCTCATTTCGAAATCTGTGTACCTGTAACCGCCAGACGCCACACCGCGGCGCCGGCCCGCGCGCATGCCGGCCGGCCAGCCATGCGGGCTGTAGCGCTGTGCCTCAGACGCGAGGCAGGGGTTCCATGCGCGGTAGAGGTTCTTTGCGGGTGATCTTCCGTGCGCCCGCACCCCGTCGGGGCTCACCGTCTTCCAACCAGACAATGGCGCCCGTTGGACAACGTTCGATCGCCACTGGTGAGGCCAGGTCGTTCTTGCTGTAGTCGATCACCGCCAGGTTATTTTCCATGCGGATCAGACCTTCCGGCGCGTCGGCTGCACAGCGCCCGCAGGCAGTGCAGACGACCTCACAGTGGGATTCGGCCTCGTCCTGCGGATCCTGGTTGCGGCAATTGATCCACAGGCGGTGGCTTTCGGGTTGCAGGCTGAAGAGGTCTTTTGGACAGATTTCGACGCAATCACCGCAGCCGGTGCATTTTTCGGCATCCACGATCGGCAGGCCATACCGGTTGAGCTCAATGGCGTCGAAACCGCACTCGTCCTCGCAGTCACCAAGGCCGAGACAGCCCCAGACACAGCCCTTGCCACCGCCGGCGACCAGCGCCGCCGCTCGACAGGACTTGAGCCCCTCGTAGCGCGCCCGGGTAGCCGCCACGTGGGTGCCGCCAGCGCAGGCCAGTCGGGCGATTAGCCGCTCCTGGTCGCCTACGCTGACACCGAGCAGGTCAGCGATCTGCTGATTCAACTCGGGGGAGTTGACTGTACACCGGGAAGGCTGGGTGTCGCCGTTGATCAGGGCTTCGGCAAACGGGCGACAGCCCGCGACCCCGCAGGCCCCGCAGTTCGCCCGAGGCAGCAGGTCCTCGATCTCGTCGATTCGCGGATCCTCGTAGACGTAGAGCCGCCGATTGGCCACGGCGAGCATCGCGGCCAGGAGGATACCCAGGCTCGCCATCACGCCGCCCGCCAGGGCGATCTGTGTCATTGCCGAAGTCACTCGCTGCGTCCCTTCCCGATGGTGTTAACGGTATTGTGCAGTGAACAATAGCGAGTGGAAATTACCCTCATAGAGGTCGACAGGTCAAATCCCGATGGGTTTTCCGGTGCCCGCGACCACCCGCTCGCGCGCGCGCGCTCCCATCATGTTGATCCCCCACCCCTTGCTCTCTATGCTCTACCGGCCTGAAATCGCAGTCCGGACAACGAGTCAGTCCCCAGGAGCAGTGCATGCCCGATCAATTCCTCACAGGCAATGAAGCCGTCGCCCAAGCCGCACTCGACGGCGCCGTGTCGCTGGGTACCGGCTATCCGGGAACCCCCTCGACCGAGATCCTCGAGCGCCTCGACCACCTCGGAGGGCGTGCCCAGTGGGCTCCCAACGAGAAGGTGGCCCTTGAGGTCGGCCTCGGCGTGGCCTACGGCAACGCCCGGGCCCTGGTGACTATGAAGCACGTCGGCCTCAACGTGGCCGCTGACGCGTTGTTCTCCGCCACCTACACCGGTGTAGCCGAGGGCCTGGTCATCGCCGTCGCCGACGACCCGGGAATGCACTCCAGCCAGAACGAGCAGGACACCCGCCGCTATGCCGAAGCCTCCGGGGCACCGATGCTCGAGCCCGGCGACAGCCAGGAGGCGTACGACTATACGCTCAAGGCCCTGGAACTCTCCGCTCGCTTCCAGTTGCCGGTGATCCTGCGTTTGACCACACGGATCTGCCACTCCAAGGGGCGGGTCCGCACCCGCACCGAACGGGCGCAGGTGCCCGCGCCGCGGTACGAGCGGGACATCCCCGGTCGGGTCATGATCCCTGGCTACGCGCGTCCGGCCCACGTCCGGCTGCGCGAACGCCTGGCCAACCTTGCGCGCTCCGAGGTGTCGGCGGAGCTGCTCGTCGAGGAGGGCGAGGATACGAGCCTGGGGATCATCGCCGACGGCGTGGCTGCAGCCCATGCCCGGGAGGCCGCCCCCGGAGCTCGCCTGCTCAAGCCGGGGCTGACCCACCCGCTACCCATCGAGGCCATGCGCGCCTTCGCCGCCAAGGTGGACCGTTGCGTAGTGATCGAAGAGGGGGATCCGTACCTCTACACCGCCGCTCGGGCAGCGGACATCCCGGTGGAGGGCAAGCCGGAGCGCTTCCGTTTCGGTGAGCTCAACGCCGACCGGGTCCGCCGCATCCTCGCCGGCGACGAGAGCCCGGAGCCCGAACCGGAGGAACCGGGCAAGCCGCCGCGGCTCTGTGCCGACTGCTCCCATAGACAGGTGTTCCAGACCCTGTCCCGGCACGAGTGCATCGTTGCCGGAGACATCGGCTGCTACACCCTCGGCGTCATGCCTCCCTTCGAGGCGATGGACACCTGCGTATGCATGGGCGCGAGCGTCGGCGTCGGGCTCGGCCTGCGCCATGCCCTCCCCGCCGACCAGGCACGACGGGTGGTGAGCGTCATCGGCGACAGCACCTTCGTGCATACCGGCCTCCCCGGGCTGGCCGAGATGGCCTATAACCCGCCGGCCACCGGCCACGTGCTGCTCATACTCGACAACGACACCACAGCCATGACCGGGCTCCAGGAGCACCCGGGCACAGGCCGACAGATCGACCACCACCCGGCCACCAGCAAGCTCAACTACGAGGCCGTCGCCCTGGCGATGGGCATCACCCGGGTGCACACGGTGGATCCGGTCGAGGCTCAGGACGAGTTCGAGCGACTGCTCACCGACGCCTTGGCCAGCGACGAACTCACCCTGATCGTGGCCAGGCGCCCCTGCCCGCTGGCCAGCCGGCGCCTGGCCGCACTTCAGGCCGAGCAGGAGTCGTCGTCATGAGCGACGAGCACGGCGTAACCAACATCGTCATTGCCGGACTCGGCGGCCAGGGGATCGTCACGGGCTCGGACATCCTGGCCGAGGCCGCCTTCAGCGCCGGCCACGACGTAAAGAAGAGCGAGATCCACGGCATGAGTCAACGAGGCGGGTCGGTCAGCAGCGACATCCGCTTCGGGCCCCGGGTCCACAGCCCGATGGTGCCGCACGCCGAGGCCGACTTCCTGATCATCTCGGAATCGTCCCAGGTCCTGCCCAACCGCCATCGGCTGGCCCCTCACGGGCGCCTGATCACGCCCGACGCCGTCCCGCAGCTCTTCCAGGACGAGGCATCGCAGCACGCCGCCCGCATGGTCAATGTCGCACTGCTCGGCGTGCTCAGTGCCCACCTCGACATCGACGAGACGCACTGGATCGACGCCATCCGCGGTCAGCTGCCCGATAAGCTCCACGAGATGAACCTGCGCGTATTCCGCCAGGCGCGGGGCATCGAGGCCCTGTTCGGCACTCTAACCAGCCATTCACGCCCCCGACCCACTCTGTGACGAGGGAGACCATGCACGACCGAGCCGCACCGACTCCGGATCAGCCGACCTTCAACCCGCGCAGCGCCCCCGATTACCTCCCGGAGCAGCAGCTGCGCGAGCTCCAGCTCACTCGTCTCCAGGGCATGGTCACGCGGGCCTACGAGCGCGTACCACTGTTCCGCGAGCGTTGCGAGCAGCGGGGGGTGCAACCCTCCGACCTGCGTCAGCTGGCCGACATCCAGCATCTGCCGTTCACCGTCAAGAACGACCTGCGCGATACCTACCCCTTCGGCCTGTTTGCTAGCCCGCGTGAGGAGATCGTCCGCCTGCACGCCTCCAGCGGAACCACTGGCAAGCCGATCGTGGTGGCGTACACCCGGGACGATCTGGACGTCTGGTCCGAGGTCATGAGCCGGACCTTCGCCGCTTGTGGCGTCCATGCCGGCGACATGGTGCAGAACGCCTTCGGTTACGGGCTGTTCACCGGGGGGCTTGGCGCGCACTACGGCGCCGAGGAACTGGGGGCCACGGTCATCCCCATCTCCGGGGGCAACACCGAGCGGCAGATGATGGTGATGCGCGATTTCGGGGTCACCGCGCTGTGCGCCACCCCCAGCTATTTCCTTCATCTGCTGGAACGCGCCCGCGAGGCAGACATCGATTGGCCGAACCTGCCCCTGCGTGTGGGGATCTTCGGCGCCGAGCCGTGGACCGAGGCAATGCGCCAGCGCATCGAGCAGGAGAGCGGTATTCGTGCGTACGACATCTACGGCCTTTCCGAGATCATCGGCCCCGGCGTGGGCAGCGAGTGCTGCGCTCAGGACGGCCTGCACATCTTCGAGGATCACTTCTACCCGGAGATCATCGACCCCGAGTCCGGCACCCCGCTGCCCGACGGCGAGGAAGGCGAGCTGGTGCTCACCACCCTGAGCAAGCAGGCCATGCCGATGATCCGTTACCGGACCCGGGACCTGACCACCATCATCCCCGAGCCGTGCAGCTGCGGCCGGACCATAAGGCGCATCCAACGCATCGGCCGGCGCAGCGACGATATGTTCATCATCCGCGGTATCAATGTCTTTCCGGCCCAAGTCGAGACCGCGCTGCTGCAGGTTGAAGGGACCCTGCCCCACTACCAGATCACCCTGAGCCGCCAGGGGAGCCTCGACCAGATGGAGGTCGCCGTCGAGGTCACCGAGGCGGTGCTGAGTGATACCGTCGGGGGGATGGAGGCGCTGCAAAGGCAGATCGCCGACGCCCTCGAGCACATCATCGGGCTGCGCGTCGGTGTCCGCCTCGCCGAGCCTCAGAGTCTCCCACGCAGCGAGGGCAAGGCGAAGCGGGTTTTCGATAACCGCGAGGGGTGACCATGAAATTCAAGCAGTTATCACTCTTCCTTGAGAACCAACCTGCACACCTCAAGCAACCGTGCCGAATCCTCGCGGAGGCAGGCATCAACATCCGCACCCTCTCCCTGGCCGACGCGGACCAGTTCGGCATCCTGCGCCTGATCGTCGCCGACTGGGAGCGCGCCAAGCGCGTGCTTGAGGAGGCCGGCTGCGCCGTTCGCGTCGATGAGGTGGTGGGGCTGGAAGTGGCCGATGAGTGCGGCGGTATGGCTTACGTCCTGGAGGTCCTCGAACAGGGCGGCCATAACGTGCTCTACACCTACGCCTTCACCTTTGGCGAACCGGGCCGGGCCGTACTATTCATGCGCTTTGAGGATCCGGACGCCGCGATTGCCACGCTGCAGGCCGGACAGATCCATGTCCTCGATCCGGTGCGCTGGCTCACCCGCGCGGACTGACCCGATCCCCGGGGAACGGCTCAGCCGCCGGTGGCGCTCATGAACCGCACCACCCGCGGCTGGCTGACTCCGGGTGCCGCGAACCCGTGCCGGGCCGGTTTGCGTGCCAGGGCGTCGCGAACCCCCGCGCGCAGACGCTCCCGAACGGTTACGGCATCGTCGCCGGCGCGCAGGATCCCGCGCAGATCGACGGCACCCTCGTCGCCCAGGCAGGGCAAAAGCAGCCCCTCCACGGTCACCCGAACCCGATTGCAGGCCGGGCAGAAACATCCCGAGTGGGGCGAGATGAAGCCGACCCGGGTAGCGCTCCCGGACACCTGCAACTCCCGCGAGGGGCCGGCGGCCGGCCGCGGCTCGGCATCCTCCAGGTCGTAGCGACGCTCGATCAGCGACCGCACCTCGGCCGAGCCCATGAAGGCCTCGCCCCGGACATGACGTTGGGCGTCGCCGAACGGCATCTCTTCGATGAAGCTGATGTCCATCCCCCGCGCCAGCGCAAAATCAACCAGCGATAGGATCTCGTCGTCGTTGCGGCCGCGCATCGCAACGGTGTTTAGGCGGATACGCTTGAAACCAGCCCCCCGTGCCGACTCGATGCCCTCGAGAACTTGGTCCAGCCGTCCGGTCCGGGTCAATTGCCGGAAGCGATCGGCGTCGAGCGTATCCAGACTGATATTCAGGCGCTGCACGCCGGCCGCCCGCAGCTCCCTCGCGTAGCGCGCCAGCTGCGTGGCATTGGTCGTCATCACCAGTTCCTCGAGCCCGTCGATGGCTCCGAGACGCCGCGCGAGCCCCAGCACCCCCCGCCGCAGCAGGGGCTCCCCTCCAGTGATTCGGACCTTCCGCACGCCCAGACCGACGACGGCCACCGCCACCTGCTCTAGCTCCTCTAGGGAGAGGATCTCGGAGCGCGGGACGAAACGCACCTCTCCACCCATGCAGTAGAGACAGCGCAGATCGCAGCGGTCGGTGACCGACAGGCGCAGATAGTCGATCCGGCGCCCGTGGGCATCAACCAGCGGCTGAGAATCGGACGACATGGCAGCCCTCACTGACCGGCGTCCACCCCCTTAGCGCAACCGGAAAACGGCGTACAGCGATGCCGCACCGAGGACCGTAAACCCGAAGAAGCTAGCAAACGGAAGCGGAACCCCAAACAGCGCGGCCGCTTCGGCACAGTCCGTGTTGCCGGTCACCAGCTCGACGAGGAACTCCCGCCAGGGCAGCATCTGCAGCATGACTTCCGGGCTCATCCCGCAATCGACCACCTCCGGATTCCACATGACATAGAGGTGGCGGCCAGCGGCGGCTAGACCCCCGGCGGTTACCGCAGCCAACGCTCCGCCCAGGCTCCACCGCCACCAGCCCCGGCGCGGCCAGAACACCACGCCGAGCAACGCCACGAGCATGAGGGCGGCCAGAATGCCGCGTTGCGTCCAGCACAGCGAGCACGGCTCCAGCCCCCCCCAATGCTCCGCCCCGGCAACAATCCCCCCTGCCGCCGCTGCCACCACGGCCACCAGCCCCAAAAGGGCTCGGCCCCGCTGTCCACGTGTCTCGCTCATTACCGGTACACCAATTCCTTCACGCGTCGGACTGGGTGCAGCGATGATAGCAGCCCTGAGACGGGACCAGCTGCTCATCCCGACCACCTGCCCCGTCCTTGGCCCCCTCGCCGCCTCTACCCGTCGGGGCTACCCCGACACACTATCGATGCAGTTCTATCGATCCATGTAGAATCGCGCCGTAACCTTGCCGTTTCCACGACCGCAACCAAGAGGATCCACCCATGTACAAGGATTGGGCCAGCACCGCCGACGAACTCTCCGCGCTGTTCAAGGAGGTCCGCAAGGGCCAGCCAGATGTTGCCAAGGGGTTCTCGGCCATCGCCCAGGCCGCGACCGCCGACGGGGCGCTCTCGCCCAAGACCAAGGAATTGATCGCGGTCGCGATCAGTGTGGCGACCCGTTGTGACGGTTGTATCGCCTTCCACACTAAGGCCGCGGCCAAGCATGGCGCCACCCGCGACGAGATCCTCGAGATGATCGGTGTCTCGGTCTACATGGGCGGCGGTCCCTCGATGACCTACGGGGCCCAGGCCCTAGAGGCCTTCGACCAGTTCGCCGCGGATCGTTAGTGCGGTAAAAAGTCCACTCCAAAAGGGAGCGCTTGATAAGCATCAAAACCACGCCGTACGGTAGGGAAGACCACTTGCTCCCTACCGTACGGCACACCGGAGTGCAGCCTGGAATCCATGGAACAGCAAATCCCCAAACGTCGCGTGCTCGAGCAGTTCGCGGTCATCGCCAAGGCGGTGGGACACGAATACCGCCTGGAACTGCTCGAGCTAGTTGCGCAGCGGGAACGCAGCGTCGAGGCCCTGACGCAGTTGACCCAGCTGCCCGTGGGCAGCGTCTCGCAACATCTGCAGCAGCTCCGGCGCGCCGGCCTGGTGACCGCCCGCAAAGAGGGTAAGTACGTCTACTACGCGCTCGCCGACGAGGAGGTTTTGACCCTGATGTCGACCCTGCGCCGGGTGGCCGAGCGCAACATAGCCGAAGTCAATCAGCTGATTGCGCAGTACTTCGAGGACCACCAGGACCTGGACACGCTCTCGTCGGCGGAGCTCCTTGAGCGCCTGCAGCGTAACGAAGTCACTTTGATCGACGTCCGCCCGCCCGAGGAGTACGCCTCCGGACACTTGCCGGGCGCCATCAACGTACCCCTGGATGAACTCGAGGCCCGGCTCCAAGACTTGCCCGCCGAGCAACAGGTGGTCGCCTACTGCCGGGGACCGTTCTGCGCCCTGGCTCGCGACGCCGTGCGTCGACTGCGCCGCCAAGGCGTTGACGCAACCCGGCTCAACCAAGGCTTCCCGGAGTGGAAGGCCGAGGGGCTCCCGGTTCAATAAGAGTTTTTACCAGTTCAACCACTTGCGGCACTCGCCCTCGGCGTCGGCCGCCACCGTCTCGGCATCCACCTGCTCCGGGCGCCATTCGCGTACCTGCCCCTGACACTCCAGGTGCAGGACCGGATACTGCGGCCGCGCCGTGTCCCCGTGCAGCGCAGGGAACGCAAAGGACGGCTTGTGATAGAGGCGGCCCTCCACGGTGTAGACGCAGCTTCCCTCCGAGTCGGTTGCGACCATCAATCTGGCCCAGTGCTCGTTGTGCTCGACAAGGGCGGCAAACCCCTCGGCGATCAGGGTGTCGCGGGCCCGCCACAAGCCGGGCAGCACCGCCTCCCGGAAGCTTTGCTCAAGTTGTTGCTCGGCGTCACGGAGCTGTGCTTGCGCCGCCTCGGCATCGGCCATCTGGGGTTCGCCGCTTTTGAGGAGCTTTCTCAGCCAGCGTCTCATTGACGTTTCGTCCTTGTCTGCGGAGTGTCCGAGCTGCCCCGCGGCGGCCATCCACGGCGCCGCCGCCGGCGCTCATCCAGATAGCGGAACAGCCGTTCTAGCTTCGGCTCGGGGATGGGGCTGATCATGTCCGACTGCTGCGCATCGGCACGGAACGCCGCCCACAGCCCCCAGGCCATGAGCAGAAGGATCAGTGACAACGGCAGCGCCGCCGCAATGGTGACTGTTTGCAAGGCCTGCAGCCCGCCGGCGATCAACAGCACCGCGGCCACGGCACCGGTCATGGTGCTCCAGAAGATCTTCTGCAGCAGCGGCGGATTGGGGTTGCCGCCGGAGGCCAGGACATTCATGACCAGCGCCCCCGAGTCTGCCGACGTCACGAAATAGCCCACCACCACGGCGGTAGCCAGTGGAACCGTAATCGCCGCCAGGGGCAGCGCCTCGAGCATGGCGTAGAGCGCCTGCGGCACGCTCTCCTGTACCACTGCCGCGATGCCGGCGCCGGCCTGATCCAGATGCAGTGCACCCGCGCCGAAGGCGGTCAGCCAGACGAAGGTGAACAGCGTCGGTACCAACAACACGCCGAGGATGAACTCCCCCACCGTCCGCCCGCGGGAGACCCGGGCGATGAACATGCCCACGAACGGACACCACGAGATCCACCACCCCCAGTAGAACAGCGTCCAGTCGGCCTGCCAGTCGGGGCTCCGAAAGGCGTCGGTGCGGAAGGTCAGCTCCACGAGGCCGTCCACATAGTGGCCGAGGGATTCAAAAAAGCCGGCCAGGACCAGCCGGGTCGGCCCGGCGATCAGCACGAACAACATCAGCGCCGCACCGAGGAACAGATTGGCGCGTGAGAGAAGACGGATCCCGTTGTTCAATCCGCTGACCACGGAGATGGTCGCCGCCCCCATGATGGCGATGATCAGCCCGATCTGGTGCGTCAGTGACTCCTCCAGCAGCCCGACCCGTGCCAATCCGGAGTTGACCTGCATAACCCCCAACCCCAGGGATGTCGCCACTCCGAGCACGGTCCCCACCACCGCCATGGTGTCGACCAGATCGCCAATGACGCCGTGTATACGCTGTCCGAGCAGCGGGTAGAGCGCCGAGCGAAGAGACAACGGCAAGTCGTGGCGGTAGGAGAAAAACGCCAGCGAGAGCGCGACGATGATGTAGATCGCCCAAGGGTGCAAACCCCAGTGGAAGAAAGTGATCTGCAGCGCCTCGAGGGCCGCATCCGGCGTACCCGGCTCGGCCCGGGGCGGATCGGCGAAGTGCATCAGCGGTTCGGCAACGCTGTAGAACAGCAGGCCGATGCCCATACCCGCCGAGAAGAGCATGGCGAACCACGACAGGTAGCTGTACTCCGGATAGGAGTCGGGCGGCCCCAGACGCAGCCTGCGGAAATCAGGACGCAGCAGCACCACCAAAACGAAACCGAGTAGGAACGCAACGACACCGGTGTAGACCCAACCCAGCTCGACGGCAATGAACGTCTGCAGCCGGGCGATCCCATCACCCATCGCCTCGGTCCAGACGGCGGCGGCCACCACCAGGGTCACCACCAGGGCTGCTGCCGGCAGAAAGACCCTAGGATACATATACCCACCCAAGGGACGCGGATCGACCACCCCGACGGACGCGCGAGGGGGCGGTCATGCTACGTTCGCTCCCAGTCCATGCTCCGGCGCACAGCCTTTTGCCAACCGCTGTAGAGTCGATCACGTTCCTCCTCCGCCATCGACGGTTCGAAGACCCGCTCCAAGGCGACCTGGCGGGCCACGCTCCCCTGATCCCAGACGCCCGCGTTAATACCCGCCAGGTAAGCGGCTCCGAGGGCGGTGGTTTCGGTGATCTCGGGCCGCTCCACCCGCACCCCCAGCACATCGGCCTGGAACTGCATCAGCACGTTGTTGGCCACGGCCCCGCCGTCGACTCGGAGCGCCTTGAGCGGCAGCCCGGAGTCACGCCCCATGGCATCGATCACGTCCCGGGTCTGATAGGCCAGCGCATCCAGGGTCGCGCGGGTGACATGCTCCTTCCGCGTCCCCCGCGTCAGCCCGAAGATCGCGCCCCGGGCGTACATGTCCCAGTACGGGGCACCGAGCCCAGCGAAAGCCGGTACGACGTAGACCCCACCGGCGTCTGGCACCTTGCCGGCGAAGTACTCCGAATCCTCCGCCGAGTCGATCAGCTTCAGCTCGTCGCGCAGCCACTGGATGGCGGCGCCGGCGATGAAGATCGCCCCCTCGAGGGCGTACTCCACCCGACCGTCAATGCCCCAGGCGATGGTGGTGAGCAGGCCCGACTCCGAGACCGCGGGTTGCTCACCGGTATGCATCAGCAGGAAACAGCCGGTGCCGTAAGTGTTCTTGGCCATGCCCGGCTCGAAGCAGGCCTGCCCGAACAGTGCCGCCTGCTGATCTCCGGCGATGCCGGCAATGGGGATCTGTGCTCCGCCGAGCATATCCGGGTCCGTGGTCCCGAAATGCCCACAGGAGGGGCGCACCTCCGGCAGCAGCGTCCGCGGGATCGCCAGCGCCTCAAGCAGTTCGTCGTCCCAGGCCAGGCGATGGATGTCGTAGAGCATGGTGCGCGAGGCGTTGCTGTAGTCGGTGACGTGGCATGCCCCGCGGGTCAGATTCCAGACCAGCCAGGTATCCATGGTGCCGAACAGCAGCTCACCCTGCTCGGCTCGTTCGCGTGCTCCCGCGACATTGTCGAGCAACCAGCGGATCTTGGTGCCCGAGAAGTAGGCATCGATCACCAGGCCGGTGGTGTCACGCACTTTCCGCTCCAGATCGCGCTCCTTGAGCGACTCGCACAGGGCGGCCGTGCGTCGGTCCTGCCAGACGATCGCATTGTGAATCGGGCGCCCCGTGTGACGATCCCAGATCACGGTGGTCTCGCGCTGGTTGGTGATCCCGATGGCGTGGAGTTCGGCCGGCTTGACCCCATGCACCTCGAGAACTTCCCGCACCACCCCCATCTGCGCGCCCCAGATCTCCATGGCGTCGTGTTCCACCCAGCCCGGGTGCGGGTAATACTGCGTCAGCTCCTTCTGCGCGACGCCCACGATCTGCGCCCGCTGATCAAAGAGAATCGCACGGCAGCTGGTGGTGCCCTGATCCAGGGCCAGGATGTAGCGCTGCTGCATGGTTCGACTCCTTCGCTGCGTCCCCCGGCCTGCTTTCAGCGCGGGCCGCTGCCCCGATCATCTCTGCCCGGCCGACGATTGCAAAGAGGCTCGCGAGACTTTGCCGCTGCTGTGCGCTTTCTTGCTAGGGTTCACGCTGGTGGCACCAGATTCCCACGCTGCAACCGAGGAGCCAGCCCGATGAGTGGACGGATCCCCGCGGAGCTCGAACACCCCTACGACCTGATCGTCATTGGCGCCGGGATCAATGGCGCCGGCATCGCTCGGGACGCAGCGCTGCGCGGACTCCGGGTACTGGTCCTGGAACAGGACGATATCGGCGGTGCCACCTCCGCCTGGAACAGCCGCCTGGTCCACGGCGGGCTGCGCTACCTCGAACACGGCGAGGTCGGGCTGGTCCGGGAGTCTCTGCGCGATCGCGAGATCCTGCTGCGCACCGCCCCCCACCTGGTCACGCCCCTGCCCCTGCTCATCCCTCTCTACGCCGGCCAGCGGCGGGGCCCCGGAATGGTGCGCCTGGGCATGCTCGCCTACGACTTCCTCTCCATGGACAAAAGCCTGCCTTGCCACCGCATGTACGACCGCGCCACAGTCCGTGCCGCCGAACCAGGCCTGGCCGAGCAGGGCCTACTCGGCGCCGCGCGCTATTACGACGCCCAAGTCGCTTACCCGGAGCGGCTGACCCTGGAGAATCTCCTCTGCGCCCGTGCCCACGGAGCCACGGTCTATACCCACGCCCGGGCGCGGCGGGTGCAACGGGAAGCGGCCACGGGTCGTGTCACCGGGGTCGAGATCGAGGACCAGCTCACCGGCGAAACCGCCAGGGCGCGAAGCGCATCGGTGATCAATGTCGCCGGCCCGTGGGTCGACCACCTCCTTGAGGCCACCGCACCCGAGTTCCCGCGGCGCATCGGCGGCACCAAGGGCACGCACATCGTCGCCCCCCCCTTCCCCGGTGCTCCGGGCCACGCGCTCTATGCCGAGGCCCGAGAGGATGGGCGCCCCTACTTCACACTGCCCTGGAACGGGCTCTATCTGATCGGTACCACCGATACCCGCTACGATGCAGACCCCGGGACCGCAGCCCCCACCGAGGACGAAATCCGCTACCTCCTCGATGAGACCAACCGGCTCCTGCCGGATGCAGGGCTCGAGCGCAGCCAGGTACTGTACGCCTACAGCGGTGTGCGCCCCCTACCCCACGTCGCCGCCGGAGAAACAGGGGCAATCACCCGGCGCCACCTGATCGTCGACCACGAGGATCAGGCACCAGGGCTGTGGTCGGTGATTGGCGGCAAACTCACCACGTACCGCCACCTGGCCGAGGAAGCAGTGGAGCGGATCGGCCGGTCCCGCGGCTGGCAGCTGCCCCCGTGCCCGACGCGCCGGCGGCCTCTCCCGGGAGCTGCGACCCCGGACCTGGAGACGTTTCGGCGCCGCCTAGCGGCAGCCCATGGGCTAACCCCGGTGCTGGCCCAACGCCTGGCGGCGCTCTACGGCGTCAAGGCCGAGCAGATCGCTGCACGCATGAGCGCGGACCCTCGACTGCAGGAGGTGTTCAGCCCGCAGACTGGGGCCGTCGCCGCGGAGCTGATCCACGCTTTCGAGACGGAGATGTCCGAGACGCTCACCGACGCCCTGATGCGTCGCACGATGGTCGGTCTGGGACCGGCGGCGGGGCTGGATGCGGTGGATAGCGCGGCGTGTATCGCCGGAGCGCACCTCGGGTGGGACCGTGACCGTGTGGCAGCAGAGGCGGAAGGATTCCGCACCTACATCGGCCGGTTCTGCCCGCAGACGACCGCCTCGGCACCCTAGCGGATCGGCCGGGCCTGCTCGGCGGCGGCCCGCTGCTGGGCCCGGCGAGCCCGGACGCGCAGCACGGTCCAGATGATGGAGACGGCAGCAGCCGGCAGGGCAAGCCAGCGCAGCAGCTCGTAGAGCGGTAGATGGTCCGTCACGCTCCACCCCGGTGCATAGAGGCGCACGGCCACCGATGCACTGAGGATCGTGAAGGTCAGAACCGTGGCGGCGTAGTAAGGCTCGCGCCGGCGCAGCCCGGCCGCGCCGAAGGCGGCAACGTGGGCCAGGAAGATCAGCAGCAGTAGGGTCAGACCGTGGTCGGCCATGGCAGCGCGTCCCTTCTCGCTGAACCGGACGGAACGGTCCCCATCATAGCGGCCTCAGCCGGTCCCGGCCACGGCCGGGAAGGCGGTACAGGGGGGATATCAGTCGCCCCCGGTTCCCGGCTCGAAGTCCAGCTCGGCCAGCTCGCCGAGCACCGCACTGGCGATGTTGGTCAGGTGCGCGGCCACACGCTTGTAGTGGCGAGCGAGCAGCGAATACGCCACCGCCTCGTGGAATTCGATCTCGCCCTCGTCCTCGAACAGCTCCTCGATGAGCTGATCGCAGCGGCGCTGGATGTCCCGCGCCTGCTCGCGGCGCTCACGGGCGGCCTCCTGCTGGTCCGGATCCCGGCACGCCGAGGCCAACGTGCGAAAAATCCCGCCTAACTCCCCTTCGATCTCCTCCAGGGGCTGGTGGTACTTCGCAACGTGGAAGCCCCGTGTGTAGAAGCGCCCGATTTCAAAGACGTTCTTGCAGTAGTCGCCGATGCGCTCCGCATCCCTGGAGACACTCAGTAGCGCCAGACAAACGGGGACATCGTAGCCGGGGTTCACCGTCAGGTGGCGGAGGAGCTTGCGGCGGACCGAGCGCTCGCGGGCGTTGATCCGCCGATCCCGCTCGTAGATCGCGTCCTCGGCCTTTTCCGCCGGTACCCGACTGTGCAGCACCTCGTTGGCCCGCTCGAACATCCACGCCCCGTCCTGGAGCATGGCTTCCAGCTCCGCAAAGGCACGGTCGACGGCCGTCTCTCGGGCAAAGGCACTGAGGATTTCGCGGAACATCGCCATCTCCGGTGGGAGCGTTTAACGGTGAATGAGCAACACCTCGGTGACTGCCAGCCCGACAAGCGGCAGCACCAAGAATACCAAGAACAGGAACAGGAACGCGTACGGCATGCTGCGCCCGGCCAGGCGGCCGTACCAGCTGGCCATGCGGATCGGTATATAGCGTAACGGATACCAGATCGCCGTGCCCAACAGATTGAACAGCACGTGCACGAAGGCCACGGTCAGCGCCGCCGAGACGGGGTTGGCCGTAGCAGCCAGGACACTGGTCGCGGTGGTCCCGAGATTCGAGCCCATCATGAACGGCAGGACCCGCCGCATGGGCACCACACCGGCGCCGGCCAGGGGAACCATCAGACTCGTGGTAATCGTGCTGGACTGGACCATTACCGTGGAGATCGCCCCGATCCCGTAGGAGCGCGGATCCGTGCGGAAGAAATAGCTACGGAACAGACCGTCCATGTGCCGCAGCAGGGCCCCGCGGAGATTCTTCACCATGAGCACCAGGGCGAAGAACATGAGCACCAGGCCGCCGGCAGCCACCAGCAGGCCCTCCGTGCCCCCGGTCGACGCCAGCGCGCTCCCGCCCGACTCGAACACGGCCACGATCGGCGCGGTCACCACCCCCACCGGGCTGTCCGGTCGCGCCACTTCCGGCAGACCGACCAACTCGGCAAGCCAGGCAGCGGTCTGGGTGATCACGCCCCGGCCACTCTCGGCGAGAGCCGAGGTCACCCACTCCAGCGGGAAGAGCACGGCAACCGTGAGGATGTTGAAGAAGTCGTGGAGCAGCGCCGCAGTGAACGAGCGCCGGAAGGTCCGGCGGATGCGCATATTCGCCAGCGCCACGAGGAGGGCGGTGACCGAGGTGCCGATGTTCGCGCCCATGATGGCGAACACCGCCGTGCCCAGGGTCATCTCGCCGGTCGCCACCAAGGTGACGATCAGCGCCGTCGTGAACGATGAACTCTGCACGATGGCCGTGACCAGCACGGCACCGAGTAGCGCGATGAACGGGTTCTCGCCATATTCGAAGGCGCGGACGAGGAAGTCGCTGGCCTCGCCGAAAGTCCCCAGCCCGCTGCCGATGACGTTCAGCGCGGCCAGGAAGAGGTACAGACAGAGCCCGGCATAGACCCCGCGCAGCCAGGCCGGCACCTCACGATGCCGGACGACTGCCGGGTCCACCCCGGCAGCGGAGGCTGATTTGCCTTGTGCCATCAGCTGGTCGCCCCTGTGTCCAGAACGGTCACCCGGCACGCACCGCGAAGCCCCGCGGCCGGGCGAACCGTAAGCTGCCCACCCGGCTCATGACAGTCAAGTTACAGTTTCATTGCAGCCAATAGGCCGAGCGCCCTGCCCAGGGTCACCCCGAGGGGCGCACCCAGGCGGTGATCCCCACCATCCGCTCGATACGCACCCGATCGCCCGGACGCAGCTCCTGCCCGTCGGCCCCGCGCGCGGGGAAGACCTCGTCATCGACCAGCACTCCGATCCCCTGCCCCCGCCGAACCAGGACACCGCATCGTCCTGCATAGGCATCGGCCGGGGCGACCATCCGGTGGGCGTAGGCCCCGGCAAAACGCTGCGCAAGGCGGTAACCGGTCGGCAGGAGGATCAGTGTGGTGACCAGATAGATCAGCAGCTGGTGAGAGACGGCCATGTCCGCCTTCACTGACGTCACCACCGCCAGAACGAAGGCGGCCACGGCCAGATCCACCAGGAACAGGTGACCACCGAAGAGAGCCGCTGTCACGAGTAGCAGGATGCCGCCGGCCAGCCAGATCCAGGATGGGTCGAACATGCACACCTCCAGCTCGCGGCCACTTTCAGTCTAATCCACAAAAACTGTGGAAGGCCCTGTGGAAAACCCTGCCCCGCCCCGATCCCGTGCGGACCTGCGGCAGGTGGCGATTTTTTCGCCGGCTAGCCGCACCCACCCCGGGGTACGCTATCCTGAGCGGCCGAAACCGGACGCCGGCTCTATTCCCTGGCTCATCAACGAAGGTCTTTGATGCGACTGATCGGCCCCTTATCCACTGTCGGCCTGCTGCTCGGCACCCTGTTCTTTGCCTTCTCGCTGACCCCGAGCCTGGTCCCCCGCCCCTTCGCCTTCCAGGGCGCCATCTCCGGCCTGTCCCTGACCGCGGGATACGCCATTGGTGCCGGGATGAGCGGGCTGTGGCACTACCTGCAACTCCCCGAGCTGCGCGGGCGGCTCGAGCGCATGGTGCGCTGGCTGGCCGTGGCCGGTTGCGCCCTGGTCGCGGTCACCTTCATGTGGCGCGCGGCCGGCTGGCAGGATGCGGTGCGCGCACAGATGGAGCTGGAACCGGCCGGCGGGCTGCCACCGATCGGTGCCGCGCTGGTTGCCTTGCTGGTCTTTGCCGCCGCCCTGCTCCTGGCCCGGCTCTTCCGTGGGACCTTCCGCTTCCTGTCCCAGCGCCTGCAGCGTTACATCCCCCGCCGGGTGTCGCAACTGGCCGGGGTCGTGGTCGCCGTGGGCCTGTTCTGGGCGGTGATCGACGGCGTGCTGTTCACCATGGCCCTGCGCGCTGCCGACAGCTCCTACCAGCAGGTCGACGCCCTCATCGAGGCGGATCAGGAGCGTCCGAGTGAATCCGAACGCGCAGGCAGCCCGGACTCGTTCGTCGACTGGAAGGATCTCGGCCGTCAGGGCCGCAGCTTCGTCTCCTCGGGCCCCACGGCGACGGAGCTCGAGTCGTTTATCGATAAGCCGACCCCCACGCCCATCCGCATCTATATCGGCCTGAACGCCGCTGAGACGCCCGAGGAGCGCGCCCGCCTTGCCCTTCAGGAGCTTCACCGCACTGACGCCTTCGAGCGTTCGGTGCTGGTCCTCGCCACACCCACCGGAACCGGCTGGATCGACCCGGCGGCCGCCGACCCGGTGGAGTACCTCCACCGCGGGGACATTGCCACGGTCACCGCGCAGTACTCCTACCTGCCCAGCCCGCTGGCCCTGATGGTGGAGGGGGGATACGGGGCGGAGATGGCCCGGGCCCTGTTCGAGGCCGTCTACGGACACTGGCGGACGCTGCCGGAGGATGATCGCCCGGCGCTCTATCTCCACGGACTAAGCCTGGGTGCCCTCAACTCCGATCGCGCCTTCGACGTCTTCGATATCATCCAGGACCCCTTCGACGGCGCCCTCTGGAGCGGTCCCCCGTTTCGCAGCGAGACCTGGCGAACCGTCACCGAGCGCCGCGATGAGGGATCGCCGGCCTGGCTGCCGGAGTTCCGTGATGGTGAGGTGGTCCGCTTCATGAATCAGGAGACCCGGCTCGATGCCGCCGGCGAGGAATGGGGACCATTCCGGATTGCCTTCCTGCAATACGCCAGCGATCCGATCACCTTCTTCAGCCCAAGCATCCTTTACCGGGAACCCGACTGGATGAGTGAGCCCCGCGGGCCGGACGTCTCTTCGGAGCTGCGCTGGTACCCGGTGGTGACCATGCTTCAACTAGCCGCGGACATGGCCGCCGGCGGCGCCCCAGCCGGCTACGGACACACCTACGCATTGGAGGACTACATCGACGCCTGGGTTGATCTCACCGAGCCGGAGAGCTGGGACAGCGACGATCTGGATCAGCTACGCCAGCATCTGGGCGGCTGAAGGCAGCGCCCGGGGAACCCCGCGGTGGCGTTCCGGTCCACTTGCCAGGCAAGGGTGGATCGCCTTTTAATGAATATTTTTGAATGCCTTAGAGAGGTTACCTATGCTCAAGCGCATCCTCATCCCGCTGGCCATCGCCCTGCCGGTACTGGGTCTACTCTACGTCGGCCTGGGCATGGACTCCGAGGAGCTGCCCTCGCCCCTGGTCGGCGAACAGGCACCGCCTTTCGAGCTGGAAGACCTCCACGATGGGGACGAGAAGATCACCCATGAGGATTTCGTCGGCGACGTGGCTGTCGTCCACGTGTGGGGATCCACCTGCCCGGTCTGCCACGAGGACTTCCCCCACCTTGAGCGCCTCTCGGAGCACGGGGTCAAGGTCTACGCCTTTAACTACCGCGACGACCGCGCGCAGGCCCTGCAGTATCTCCGGGTGCGCGGTGATCCCTATGATCGCATCGCCCACGACCCCGAGGGCGAGGCAGGTATGGAGTGGGGCGTCTACGCCACCCCGGAGACCTACGTACTGGATGAGGACGGCACCATCACCTACAAGGAGATCGGGCCGCTCGATGAGGAGGTGGTGGAAGAGGAGATCCTCTCGCTGGTTGATTGAACCGCAGCGCTGGGGCCCCCCCCCCGGGGGGGCCGCGGGGGGGGGGGGGCGGCCCCCCCCCCCCGCCACCCACCCACTTACGCCACCGCCCCGACCCCTCCCTGGACGCGACGCAGCGCGTCGAGCTTCTTGAGTGCGCCCCCGGTGGCCAGTGCCTCCTTGGCCTGTTCCGTGGCCCGTGCCGGGCTTGGGGCCCGGTCGGCGAGCCAGAGCAACGCGGCCGCATTCATGGCGAAGAAATCGGCCTCCGGCGTATCGTAGCGGCCTTCAAGGGTCGCCAGGATGCGCTGCGCGTTATCCTCGGCGCGATTACTGCTGGCGATCTGTGCCAGCGGCCGCGTCGGTAGCCCGAAATCCGCCGGGGTCACCTCGAACGTGTCGATCCGCCCAGCCTTGAGCTGCACGAGCCGCGTCGGGCCGCAGGGCGAGACTTCATCCATGCCGAACCGCGGATCCTCGCCTTCGGCTCGACCGAATGGGGCCAGCGCCGCCTGCATACCGATCTCGCGCAGGATCGCCACCAGCTGATCGCACACCCCGGGCGAATAGGCCCCGATCACGATATGACTGGTACGGGCACAAGGCATGGCCAGCGGGCCGACAATGTTGAACGCCGACGTAAAGCGCATGCGCTGGATCAGCCGCGCCCATCCAGACCGCAGGAACGCCTCGCCGGGCAAATAGCCAATGCCGTGGGCCTCCAGGCAGGCCTCGGCCCGCGCCATCGGGGCCTCCAGGTCTACGCCGAGGCGCTCTAGGACGTCGGATGCGCCGGATACCCCGGTGACCAGTCGCGCCCCCTTCTTGGCCACCGGTAATCCACAGGCGGCGGCGATCAGGGCCGCAGGGGTCGATGCGTTGACCGTCTTCAGGGAGTCGGAGCCAGTGCCGACGATGTCGCCCACAGGGCCGTCCACCCGCGGGTGAATCTTCACCGTATCGTGGGCATCGAGGGCATCCCAGGCCCCGGAAAACTCCTCGGTAGTGGGTCCCCGGGCCTGATGGGCCGCCAAGAAGGCGCCCTGCTGGAGCTCGGGCTGCTCGTTCAGGATGACCTGCCGATAAGCGTCCGCAGCCTCTTCCCGGGACAGCTCCTCCCCACGGGCCACCCGGCTGATTATCTTTCCGAAGCCCCGCAGTGCTTCTTCTTCACTGGACATAACTGATTCCCTGTAGCGGTTGCCTTTCAAGCCTGGTAACCGGCCCCCTCCGGGCGCACGACAAAACGCAGAACACCCCCCTGCCCCACTCGACGCAGGGCGTCCGGGCTCTCCTCCAGGGATATCACCGCCTCGATCAGCGCCCCGGCCGCCATCCGGTACCCGGCCAACAGGTCCACCGCCTCCGTTACTGAGGCGTGCGTGCACCCGAAAGCCCCCACCAGATGCAGCTGCCGATAGTGCACCTCGTTCAGGCGCGAAAGATCGTTCCTACCGGCCTCCTGCCGCAGGCCGCTGAAAACGACGTATCGCCCCCCGGAGCGCAACCGCTGAAGCCCCGCACACACGGCGTGGCTCGACGAAGTGGCGTTGATGGCCACGTCCCAGCCATACCCGGGCTCCTCCCGCGTGACCACCACGCCGCTCAGGGACTGGAAGCGACTGCTCAGTGCGGCTTTCTCCGCATCGACCTCCACAACCAGCGGTTGGGCGCCCCGCGCTCGGGCCGCCAGCGCCAGCAGCAGCCCTACTGGCCCGCCACCGTGGATCAGCACCCGCTCCCCCGCCTCGACCCCGGCCTGGTTCAGCGCGTTGACGCCGCAGCCCAGCGGCTCGGCCAGACAGACCACGGCATCCGGCACCTCCCCTGGTACCGGCACCAGGCTGCTACGCGGAACGCGCACCCGCTGCGCAATGCCCCCATCACGATGGAACCCGAGAACCGCCACTGCCCGGCAGAGGTTCTCGGCGCCAGACCGGCAGGCCTGACAGCGGCCACAGCTCGCCCCGGGCCAGACCGCATAGCGACGCCCATCCTCGCCGCGGACACACAGCTCATGCCCGAGGACACGGGGCAACACCAGATCTCGATGTCCGGACTGCCACATGCGTGCATCCGTCCGACAGATCGCGGCAGCGAGGACGTGCAGCACGACCTCCTCCGCCGTATCCGCCGGCAGCGCCTGTTCGACGATCCGCGCCTGCCCCGGCGCCTCGAGTCGCAGTGCCCGCACCGGCATCAAGCCACTGCACGCCAACATCGACGCCGGCACCGGTCAGTCATCGCTGCCCCCGCCCTCCTCGGCGGCCCCACCGCGATGCCCCTCCAGTGCCTGGACACGACGGAAGAGGCTGTCGAGCTGCGTAAAACGAACCGTGTTGCGTCGCCACTGCCGGACCGGTTGCGCCGGCAGCGGCGAGGCGTAGGCGCCGGGCTCCCGAATCGATCCGGTGACCCCGGTCATCCCCATCAGAGAGACGCCGTCGGCGATGCGGATGTTGTCGGTGATCGCGACCAGCCCGCCAATCATGCAATCCCGTCCGATGATGGTGCTGCCCGCAACGACTGCGGCGCCAGCGATGACGGTACGGGCACCCACGCGGCAGTTGTGGGCGATGTGGACGTGGTCATCGAGCTTGACCCCGGCCTCGATGACCGTGTCCTCAAGCGCCCCGCGGTCCACCGTGGCATTGGCACCGATCTCAACGTCATCGCCGATTTCGACCGCGCCGATCTGCGGAACCTTGCGCCACCCCTTGCCATCGGGCAGAGGGGCATAACCGAAGCCATCGGCACCGATCACCGCTCCGGCATGGATACGCACCCGTTCACCGGTGCGACACCCGCCACCGAGCACCGCATTGGGACCGAGCCAGCCGCCCGCCCCCAGCCGGGCCGCGGCTCCGACGAAGGCTCCCGGAGCCACTGTACTGCCCGCGCCGAGCATCGCCCCGGCCTCGACCACCGCGTTGGGACCGACACTGACCCCGTCTTCCAGCACAGCCTCCGACGAGACCACGGCACCGGACTGGACCCCCGTCGGCGCCGGCGCCTCGGGATGTAGAAGCTCCACCGCGTCGATGAAGGCCAGGTAGGGGTCGCCCACCACCAGCGCGGTGACCGGGCACTCGCTCTCGTATTCGGCGCGCACCAGCACGGCCGCCGCGGCGCAGCGGCGCAGGTCGCTCAAGTGGCGCTGGCTGGTGCAGAAGGCTACGGCATCATCCCCGGCCCCGAGCAGCGTGGCGGCACGGCGGACCGGGCGGTCCCCGTCACCGGCCACCCGAGCGCCGACCCGCGCGGCGAGTTCCTGGATGGTCATGGCGCTGGTCATGCTTCCTCCTGGCGGCGGTGTTCGCGGAGCCGGCCCCGACCGGGCCCATCCCGGATCCCCGCACGCGCCCCGGCCCCCCACTGTAGCCGAGGGATCGTAACCGAACGGGTTGCCCGGCCTCCAGCCGGCTCCGATCAGATCCGCCAGAAGGGCGGATAGCCAACGGCGTCCTGCGGGTTGCGGTAGATGCGCAAGCGAATCTCGCGTTCCCGCGCGATGATCTCCATCGAGCTGTCACCGGTGATCCACAGCTGCTGGAGCATCACGCCTGCGGCGGACAGTTCCGCCTCTCGGATGACCTCGTCGCGTTGGCGCACATGACGGATCAGGACGCCCTGCTCGGCCTCCAGTGCATCCACGTAATCGTAATCGAGGATATCCCCCACCCGGCCCGGCTCCCGGGCGGTGATCAGCACGATGAGCGTGAATCGGTGCGGCGCCCCCGCGCGCCACTGATCCCAAGGCGTGGGACGAGCCGGCCGCTGGCCAGCGGCGAGGAGTAGATTGTCCGCATAGAGCGAACTACCGAAGGAGTAGCGGTAGTTGTAGTGGTAACTGTGAGCCGCTCGCGGGTTGATCTCGGTCAGGTGCAGCGAGCCGTCTGGCATCACCCAGAACTCCAGATTGAAGAACTGGTTGCGGTACCCGAGAGCGGCCAGTCGCTGCATGTAGGCGGAGACCCACGCCTCGATGGTGTCGGCCATGTCCCGGCTGATCGATACCGGCGGCGTCAGGTAGCCGAGCGCCTGATGGTTGGAGAAGTAGATCTCCTCGGTCAGGCCGTAGTGGACAACCTGGCCATCGGCGGTGACATAGCCCTCGTAGCAGTATTCCGTGGCGCGGCTCATATCCACCAGATGCTCGGCCACGAAGGGGGGTGCCAGCGCCGGCACCTGCTGCGGTGCCACCCCCTCGAGGTAGGCCGCACACTGCCGCGCCAGCGCCCGCTGCAGCTCCCGGTCCTGCCGGTAATCGGCCAGCACCCGGCGCAACTCCTCCAGGTTGGCGATACGGAAGATCCCCCGGCCGAGCGACAGCGAGGTGTTCTTCAGCATGAAGGGCCACTCGTGCGCCGGGATTCGTGCGGCGATCTGTTCATCGCTCTCCTGAAGCGGGTCGACCGGGGCGTAGAAGAAGGCATCCCGCTCCAGGGTCCGCATCAGGTACTTGTTCATGCAGTAGAAGAAAGCCACCCGCGAAGGGACTGGGTTGCCCAGGCGCTCATTGATGAGCAGATGGTGGAAGGCGTCCTTCTGCGCGAACCCGGCGACAGCCACGACCCCCTGCTCCCGGCAGAACCGCGCCGTGGAGCTGATTTCACCCTCGCTCCAGTGCTCAGGGTGGAGACGCACCACCTCATGTTCCTGCTCCAGCTCCGCCAGCGCCGGCTCCATGTAGGGCTGAGGATTGATAACGCCGAACTTCATATCGGTTTCCCCCTGCAACCAAGATCGCCAGCACGGTTTCGCGCGCCTCGCTGAGGATAGCGGACCGGGCTCGCCCGGAACCGCCCGTCATGCAAATGTCACGCGAACGGCATCGCCACGTCACGGCAGACTGCCAGGCTGCCGTCTAATCTGAATAGATCGACACGAAACGCACTCAAAGGAGATTCGACAATGGCCCGCAAGAGCCCCACGGAGCTTTACCACACCGCGCTGCGCATGTACCGGCACGGCTGGACGATCGAGCAGATCGCCGACGAGCTGGCGATCCACCCGCAATCGCTGCGAACGTGGCTGACGGCCCCGGTGTATCCGGCTGCCCGCCGTAAGCACCCGACCCATGGCTACCCCGCAGAGCCCCGCCAAGTCAAACCCCAGCGGGCAGCACTCTGATCTGACCCGCGCAGGGCGGACGATACGGCTGTCCGCCGCTCACCCCTCTCCTCACAGCACCCCCTGCCCCTAGCGCCGGCATACGCCGCGCGCCGTCTGTGCCCGCGTGCAAACAGCCCGCAACCGCAACGTCTTCCCACCGTTATCCGGCCGTAACCGAACCGCAACAAGCGGCTCCCATACTGCCGCACTGTTCCCACCGCAACTGAACAGGTGCGCCATGAGTCGACCCCAAACCTCCCGGCACGATGCCGCCCGCATCGGCCTTCCCAGCCCGGGCACGCGCAGCGCCGTGCTCGCCCTCATCGCCGGAGGTATCCTGATGACGGCGGGCTGCTCCGGCGACGAGGACGTCCCGACCGGCGCGATCGATGCCGATGACGTGGACGCCGGTCAGGTCGAGCTGCGCGACGACGTGCTCACCGTCTACCTCCACGACCACGGCGATGCCATCGCCGAGCGGTTTACCGACGACACCGGGATCCCGGTCCAGATCGTGGACATGAGCGGCGGCGAGATCCTCGCCCGCATCGAGGCGGAGCGCGCCAACCCGCAGTGGGACGTGGTCTACGTCCAGGGCCACGGCAGCGTGAACCGCCTCTACCAGGAGGGACAGCTCCTCGACGATGGCTGGCAGCCGGACAACGCGGCTCGCTACAACGACCTGGGCCGCCAGATCTACGACCAGGACCCGGATGCGGCGTGGTGGCCGGTCACCGTCAACGCCCCGGCGCTCCTGGTCTACAACCCGAACTGCGCCGACACGGAGCGGGTCGAGGAACTCGGCTGGGATGCCCTGCGCGACCCGGCCTTCGAGGGCAAGGTCGGCATGCCCGACCCGGCCATCTCGGGCCCGGCCTACCCCTACGTGTCCTGGTTCTTCGAGGAGAGCATGGACGACGGCTACGGCTTCTGGGAGGACGTTTTCGACAACGGGGTCCGCATGTACCGCTCCAACAGCCCGGTGGCCGAAGCCCTGGCGGCCGGGGACATCTGCGTCGCCGGCCTTGAGGAGCCGAACACCTACGGCGAGGTGGAGAAGGACGCCGACATCGAGATCGTCTACCCCGCGGAGGGCACCCCCGGGGCCGCCCGCGCCACCGGGATCAGCGCTGACACCACCGTGGCCGATGACGCCCGGGCCTTCATCGAGTGGATGCTTGAGGCGGACACCCAGACCTATCTCACCCAGATCGAGCACCGCAACAAGTACTTCGTGCCGCTGGTCGAAGGTGCCGATCCCAACGAGCTGCTGCCGCCCAACGAGTTTCTCGATCGCGTGACCCCGTACGAGTTCACGGACTACGAGTGGGCCGGCGAGGTCGAGAACGAGATCAAGCAGTGGTTCGCCGACCAATCGGGGTCGTGAGCCGGTGCAGGCAGCTCGACTCACCCAGGTAGCAACCAGCGCCATCGTCCGGCAGGCGGCCCGCAGCGGGGCCGCACTGACCGGGCGGTGGCGCCGCCTCTCCGGACCCGGCGACCGATCGGTGGCGTGGGCCGTGACAGCCGCCCTGATCGTTTTGGTCGGACTGCCGCTGGCCGCCATGCTGGCCCACCTGGCCTTCCCGCAGCTGTACCTGGGCAGCCTGCAGCTGGGCACTTTCGATCTGTTCAGCGACCTGTGGGAACGCAGCCTCTGGCGCAACGCGGTGCGTAACTCGCTGCTACTCGGCCTGGGGACGATGGTCCTCGGCGCGGCCATTGGCGTCGGACTCGCCTGGATGCGGCACCACTGGCGCTTCCCGGGATCGGGGTTGATCGACTTCTCCGCCTGGTTCGTCCTGGTGATGCCGTCGTTCATCATCGCCCAGGGCTGGGTGCTCTTCGCACGCAGCGGCGGCACCGCCTCGCTGCTCGGCATCCCCTGGGCCGGGGACGTCATCTTCTCGTTGCCGGGGCTGATCCTGGTGATGAGCCTGGCCAACTTCCCGCTGGCCTATCTGGCCTTCAGCGCCGCGCTGCAGTGGGACGTCAGCCGGTACGAGCACGCCGCCCGGCTCTCCGGCGCGCGGCCGTGGACGGTTTTCCGCGCCATCCGGCTACCACTGCTCCTCCCGGCCCTGCTGGCCGCTGGCATCCTCGTCTTCGTGGATACCATCGGTGACTTCGGGCTGCCAGCCGCCTTCATCTCGGTGTTCCGTTTTCCGCTCATTCCCTACGTCATCCGCACCGAGATCCAGACCGTACCCGTGTCTTTTGAGGGGGCCGCCGTGCTGGCCGCGGTCCTGGTCTCGATGGTTGCCGTGGCGATCGCCATCCAGATCCGTGTGCTGCGCGGCGGCGGCCGGGATTTCCTCACCGCGGCGGCAACGCCGCGGCAGCGCCCCAGGCCCCGGTTCTGGCCGCTCCTCTCGGCGATCACCTTCGCGTTCCTCGGCCTGGCGGTCTTCGCCCCGCTGGGAACCAGCCTCTCCGTCTCGTTCATGGAGCGCTACGGGGCCGGCCTGAGCTGGGACAATCTCACCCTGGCCAACTACCAGGCCGTGCTATCCAGCGGCTCGGCCTTGCTGCCGGCGCTCAAGAACAGCTTCGGGATCGCCTTCGCCGCTGCCGCCATCGCCCTGGTCATTGGCTTCCTGGCGGCGTATCTGCTGGCCTACAGTGGGCACCGGCTGCGGCGCTTTATCGATGTGGCCTCGACCGTCACCCTAGCAGTTCCCGGCATTGTTCTGGCCGTGGGCTACATCTTCTGGTGGAACCAGCGCTGGCTGGCCGACATCGGCATCCAGGTCTACGGCAGCGGCTGGGCGATTGCCCTGTGCTCGGCAGCGGCCTCGGTGCCCATCGCCGTGCGGGTTTTGCTCGGCGCCATGTCCCAGACGCCGGGATCGTTCCTGTCGAGCGCCGCACTCCAGGGAGCCGGCCTGTGGACGCGCATCCGCGCCATCCTCCTGCCGCTGACTCTCTCCGGCCTGCTCTCCGCCGGCCTCGCTGTATTCGCCACCAGTGTCTTCGACCTGGCCATCACCACCATGCTACAGCCGCCGGGCTTCCCGACCATCCCGGTGATCATCGACGAGCATTTCCGCACGGTGCAGTACGAATGGGCGACCGCCGCTACGGTCGTGGTCTGCCTGATCACCGCAGCGGTCATCGTCACGGTCCGTTTCAGCGCCCGACGGCTGTTCCGTAGCTACTTCGAAACCACGACGGAGACATCACGATCATGACCACGACGAAACCCGCCAACCGGGCACAGGCCGCCGGCGTGGAGGTGGACGCCGTCAGCCGCCACTTCGACGGGGTCCCGGCGCTGGGACAGGCCTCCCTGAACATCCACCCCGGCGAGGTAATCGCCATCCTCGGCCCTTCCGGTTGCGGGAAGTCCACGCTGCTTCGCCTGATCGCCGGGCTCGACACGCCCAGCGCGGGGGCCATCCGCATCGGCGGCCGGTGCGTATCCCGGCCCGGCGCCGTCGTTCCGCCCGAGCAGCGCCCCGTGAACATGGTCTTCCAGGACTTCGCCCTGTGGCCGCACATGACCGTGGAGCGCATTGTCCGCTTCGGTATGCGTCATCGCGGTGTGCCCAAGGCCGTGTGGGCTTCGCGCACGGCGGAGCTGCTCGGCATGCTCGGCCTGGACGGGATGGCACAGCGCTACCCGCGCCAGCTCTCCGGCGGGCAGCAACAGCGGGTGGCCATCGCACGCGCGCTGGCCACGGACCCGCAGGTGCTTCTGTTCGATGAGCCCCTGTCCAACCTCGATGCCCAGCTGCGGATCCAGATGCGCATCGAGCTCGCCGAGCTGCTGCAGCGGCTCGAGACCACTGCCATCTACGTCACCCACGATATCCACGAGGCGGTCGCTCTGGGGCACCGGCTGGTGGTCATGCGCGGCGGTCAGGTCGAGCAGGTGGGCTCGGCGAAGGAGGTCTTCCAGTCGCCGTCGAACGCCTGGATTGCCGGCCTGGTGGGCTACAACAACCAGCTGCAGGCCGAGATCGTCGGCCACGATGGCGAAGGCCGCCTCAGCGTCCGCAGCGGCGGCACGCACATGACGGTTCGCGGCCATGCCCAGGGTGAGCCCCGCGGCACTGGAGCCACGGTCCGCATCCGTCCGGAAGCCATCCGTCCGCTGCGCGCGGACGAGCCAGCACGCGCCGACGAGCAGCTGGTCACGGCCACCGTGGAGCAGTGCTGTTTCGAGGGTTACCACTGGCGGGTGGTATGCCGCCTCGGCGATGAGCCGCTGACGTTCTTTTCCCGCCATCCGCTGGACGCCGCCGGCCCCGTGCAGCTGGCCATCGATACCGAAGGGACCTGCGCCTACAGCGACGAGCCAACCGCTGCCAACTCCGCCCCGGAAGGCGCCGCAGACTGCCAGCTGCGGACAGCCTGACGCCGGCGGATCACTGTCATCCCCGGCTCACGCAGCCATCACGACCCTGCAACATGGCCCCCGCAGACTCGGGGGCCATGAGCAAAAAGATCTTACCCCCGCCCGCCCCGTTGCAACGCGTGAGCATCGTGTCCGAAACCTACGCCCCGGAAGCCAACGGGGTGGCCACGACGCTCTCGCACCTGGTCGCCGGTTTGAGACAGGACACGACCCGGGTTGACCTGATCGTGCCCCACCACCCGGCGCGTCCACGCGGCCAGGAGACCAACCTCTACCCGGTCTGCGGCGTTTCGATACCGGGCTACCGGGAGGTCCGTTGCGGCCTCGTCCGCCCCCGCCTCCTCGAAGAGCTCTGGCGCAGCCAAAGACCGGACGCCGTCTATATCGCCACGGAAGGGCCCCTGGGCTGGTCGGCGCAGCGGGCGGCGGCCCGCCTGCGCCTACCCACCGTCAGCGGCTTCCACACGCGCTTCGATACCTACGCCAGCCACTACGGGCTCGGCCCGCTGAACGGGGCCGTCCAGCGCTACCTGTGCCGATTCCACAATCGAACCGACCGGACACTGGTTCCTGAAACCCGCTTGGCCGAGGCACTGACCGAGCGGGGCTACCGGAACGTCGAGACCCTCGGCCGGGGGGTCGACACCCACCGCTTCCACCCGGACCGGCGCTCGGCCACGTTGCGCGCTGGCTGGGGAGCCGATGACCGTGCCCCGGTTCTGCTCTATGTCGGGCGTCTGGCCGCGGAGAAGAACCTAGGCCTGGCCGTCGAGGCGTTCCGCCATATCCAGCACGTACAGCCGGCGGCAAGACTGGTACTTGTCGGCGACGGCCCGATGCGCGCGGAACTCCAGCGTCAGCACCCGGATCTGATCTTCGCCGGTGTGCGCCGCGGCGCGGACCTCGCCCGCTATTACGCCTCGGCGGATCTGTTCCTCTTCCCCAGCCTGAGCGAGACCTTCGGCAACGTGACGCTCGAGGCACTGGCCAGCGGGGTGCCAGTCATCGCCTTCGACTACGCCGCCGCCCATCGCCACGTCGAGGACGCCGTCAGTGGCCGCCTTGTTGCCCGGGACGACCCCGGCGGCTGGATCGAGGCCGCCGTCGGATCCGCGCTCCTCGCTCCGGAAACCCGCCAGCGCTGGCAAAAGGCCGCCCGCGCCGGAGTTGAATCCCTGAGTTGGCAACACGTCGCTCGGCGTTTCGGCCACATCCTGGCCGAGGCCGTGCGGGGACACGATGGCCTGAACCGAGGAGGGGTCACGCTATGCAGCAAGCCCTGATCCGCTTTCAGCAGTGGGAGCTGCTTCTCTGCCTGGCGCTGCGCCGGGTCCAGCAACGGCAGTTGTCGCGCCGGGTGTTCGTCGCGGCGAGTCGTCTGGGCGACGGTGGGCTCTGGTACGGCCTCATGGCCGGTATCCTCCTGATCGAGGGGATCAACGGAGCGACTGCGGTGCTGCACATGGCCGCAGCGGGCCTGGTCGGCACCCTGCTCTACACGCTCATCAAGCGCGGCACGCGTCGGCTCCGGCCGTACGAGGCAGACCCCTCCCTGACCCCGGGGACACCGGCCCTCGACCGCTACAGCTTCCCCTCCGGGCATACCTTGCATGCGGTCGGATTCACGCTGCTGGCTAGCGCCTACTACCCGGCCCTTGCCGTATGGCTGATCCCGGTCGCCGGGCTCATCGCCGCCTCGCGGGTGGTCCTGGGGCTCCACTACCCGACGGACGTCCTCGCCGGTGCCCTGATCGGCGCCCTGATCGCCCATGGCAGCCTGTGGCTGTTCGTGGTTTAGACTCGGGAGCTACCGCGCCCCCATCCATGGAGGACGCCCATGACCAACACGCGCACCCTGCTCTTCCTCTGCACCGGCAACTCCTGCCGGTCCCAGATGGCCGAAGGTTACGCCCGAACGATGGCGGACGAAAGCTGGCGGGTGCTGTCCGCCGGCATCGAAGCGCACGGCCAAAATCCCCGCGCGATCGCCGTCATGCGCGAGGACGGGGTTGATATAGCCAACCAACATTCGACCGTCTTGACCGAGAATATGCTGAACCAGGCCGATATGCTGGTCACGGTATGCGGACACGCCGACGAGCACTGCCCCGTGGTGCCCGGCCGGGTTGTTAAACACCACTGGCCGCTGCCGGACCCGGCCCGCGCCGAGGGCACCGACGAGGAGATCCTCAATGCCTTCCGTGCCGTTCGGGACGACATCAAGCAGCGTGTCCGCGCGCTCCTCACCGATCCGATCTCCACGACCTAGGAGAATCCACGCGGCAACCAGTCTGGCGGGCACCCGGTCTGTCGGAGTCCCGTAAAGCGCGTTTATATACGGTTGACCGGATATACGGACAAACGTACTCTTGCCGGATAACCGGAGAGATGGGCCGCGTCGATCCGCAGGAGGGCAGGCGATGAAGATCGAACGGATCATGACCCGGGAGCCGACCACGGTCCCCCCGGAAACCCCGGTTCACGAGGTGGCGAATGCGATGCTCGCGCAATGCCTGAACAGCATCGCTGTGGTCGACGCGCAGGGAACCCTGATCGGCATCGTCTCCACCGGCGATCTCACGCACAGGATGGCGGATCTGCGGGTCCCGCAGCGTGAGTCCTGGTGGGTCGAGTCCCTCTACCGCTCCCCCCTGCGCGGCGCCGCTGCCGACGAGCCGGATCGGGTGGAAGGACGCACGGCGCAGCAGGTCATGACCCGCAAGCTAGTGACCGTCACCCCGCAGGATGACACGAGCGTGGCGGCCCGTATGCTCCTCGAGCACCGCATCCATGCAGTGCCAGTCGTCAACCGCGAGGGACGTCTGCTCGGGATGGTCACGCGCTTCGATCTGATGCGCTGCCTGACGCAGCACCCGGAGTGCTGTAACCCCATGAAAGGGGATCTGCCCAGCGACGACTCATCCCCGTGACCCCAACCACCCCAACACCCTCCTGACCCCGAAGACCGGAAGCCATGCTATTAGCCGCCATCGCGATCTTCGTCATCACCATCGCTCTGGTCATCTGGCAGCCCAAGGGACTGGGCATCGGCTGGAGCGCGACCGCCGGTGCCCTGGTGGCGCTGGTCACCGGCGTGGTCGAGCTAAGCGATGTCCCCGTGGTGGTGGATATCGTCTGGAACGCCACCCTGACCTTCGTGTTCATCATCATCATCTCGCTGCTGCTGGACGAGGCCGGATTCTTCGAATGGGCGGCGTTACACGTGGCGCGCTGGGGCAAGGGCAGCGGCCTGCGCCTCTACGCCTTTATCATCTTCCTGGGCGCAGCAGTGGCGGCGATCTTCGCCAACGACGGCGCTGCACTCATGCTGACCCCGATCGTCCTTGAGATGCTCTTGGCGCTCGGCTTTTCGGCCGGTGCGGCGTTCGCCTTCGTCATCGCGGCGGGGTTCATCGCCGATACCGCCTCGCTGCCGCTGGTCATCTCCAACCTGGTGAACATCGTCTCGGCGGACTTCTTCGATATCGGCTTCAACCAGTATGCGATGGTCATGGTGCCGGTGACGGTGGTCTCGGTGCTCGCCTCACTGGCCGTGCTCACGCTCTTCTTCCGCAAGCAGATCCCGCGGGTCTACTCCGCGGCAGGCCTGCGCGAGCCGCGTCAGGCAATCAAGGATCCGGCCGTGTTCAGGGCCGGCTGGGGCGTACTGGCCCTGCTGCTTCTAGCCTTTCTGGTGATCGAGCCGATGGGCGTGCCCATCTCCGCGATTGTCGGCGCCGGTGCGGCCATCCTGCTGGCCGTTGCCGCCCGGGGCCACGCCATTGCCACTCGACAGGTGCTGAAGAACGCGCCGTGGCAGATCGTGATCTTCTCGGTAGGGATGTACCTGGTCGTCTACGGGCTACGCAACCAGGGGCTGACCGCCGAGATCGCCGGCGCGCTCGATGTCATCGCCGCCCAGGGCGTGGTCGTGGCGACGCTCGGCACCGGCTTCATCGCCGCGTTCCTCGCCTCGGTGATGAACAACATGCCCGGTGTCATGGTGGTGGCACTCTCCATCGATGAGTCCGGCGCCAGCGGGTTGGTCAAGGAAGCCATGATCTACGCCAACGTCATCGGCTCGGACCTGGGGCCGAAGATCACCCCGATCGGCAGTCTGGCCACGCTGCTCTGGCTACACGTACTGGCCCGCAAAGGGGTGCACATCACCTGGGCGAAATACTTCGCCATCGGCATCGTCATCACCCCGCCGGTGCTGTTCGTCACGCTCCTCGCCCTCGCCGGCTGGCTTCAGGTGCTCCACGGCTAGGCCCTCACCGGCGAAAACGGGGCTCAAGCGGCTTTACTGCGCCAACCAAGCCGGGGCTATTCAAGCCGACGCGCCGCGCCCCTGGCCCGCACAGCCGGGCCCGGGGGCGCCAAGCGGGGGTACCGGGTGGTTGGTTGCGCGCCGTAGCCCTAATGCCGGTCTCCGGTGGCCTCCTGAGCCATCTGCTCGAAGCTCGTGTGGCGCACGTTCTTGCCGCGGACGAAGTAGACCACGTACTCGCAGATATTGCGGGCGCGATCCCCGATGCGTTCCAGCGAGCGGGCGGTCCAGACCACGTCCATGACCCGCGGCACGGTCTCCGGACTGCGCATCATCTGATCCATCAGACGGTGGACAATCACCTCGTACTGACTATCCGCCTGGATGTCCTGCTGCGCCACGCGCACGGCCTGCTCGACATCCATGCGGGCGAAGGCATCCAGTGAACCGCGCAGCATCCCCTGCACATGCTCGCCCATCTCGCCGAGCTCCTCGATCGGACCGTTCTGCCGGTCCAGCTCGAGGAAGTGCAGCGCCATCCGCCCGATCCGCTCCGCCTCGTCGCCGATGCGCTCCAGATCCGTGATGGTCTTGATCACCGCCATGACCAGGCGCAGATCCGAGGCGGTGGGCTGTCGGCGGACCAGGATCTGCGTGCAGTCCTCGTCCAGGGCCACCTCCAGGGCGTTGATCTGGTAGTCACTGGTTACCACCTTCTCCGCCAGTTCCGTCCGCGACTCGGCCATCGCCGCCACGGCATCGGCCAGTTGCTGCTCCACCAGGCCGCCCATGCTCAGAACGCGGTCGTGGATCGCCTCCAGTTCGGCGTTGAACCGCTGGGAGATGTGCTCCTGGAAGAAGCTCTTTTCGGTGGGGTTCTCGTCGGTCATCGGCGGTCTCCTCAGCCGTAACGGCCGGTGATGTAATCCTCGGTCTGCTTCTTGCCGGGATTGGTGAAGAGCGTATCGGTATCGTTGTGCTCAATGAGCTCACCGAGGTAGAGGAACGCCGTGAAATCCGACACCCGCGCGGCCTGCTGCATGTTGTGGGTGACGATGGCGATGGTGTAGCGCTCCTTGAGTTCGAACATCAACTCCTCGATCTTGAGCGTAGCCAACGGATCGAGGGCTGATGCCGGTTCGTCGAGCAGCAGCACCTCCGGCTCCACGGCGATGGCCCGGGCAATGACGAGCCGCTGCTGCTGCCCACCGGAGAGGCCGAAGGCGTTCTCGTGGAGCCGGTCCTTGACCTCGTCCCAGAGTGCGGCCCGGCGCAACGACTTCTCGACAACCTCATCGAGGGTACGGCGATTGCGCACGCCCTGAAGACGCAGACCGTAGGCCACATTCTCGTAGATCGACTTCGGGAAGGGGTTCGGCTTCTGGAAGACCATGCCGACCCGGCGGCGCAGCTCGGGCACATCCATGCGCCGGGCGTGGATCTCCTCGCCGTCGAGGGTGATGCGCCCTTCGATCCGGCAGTTGTCGATCAGGTCATTCATCCGGTTGAAACACCGCAGAAGCGTCGACTTCCCGCAACCTGAAGGCCCGATGAAGGCGGTGATCTGGCCTCGGGGGATCTCCAGGTCGACCCCTTTGAGCACCTGCTCCTCCCCGTACCAGAGGCTGAGCTCATGGGTCTGAAGACAGATATCGCTGCCCAACCGTTTTCTCGCCGCCGAGCCATCCCGCTGGCGGTCCTGCAGCGCCTCGCTGCTGAAACCGTGGGTGGGTGCGGACGGGGAATTGGTGGCGTTCATAGCTCCCTCTCTTAATCGCTCTCGGCCTTGTACTTCTCGCGCAGGAAGTTGCGGATCGAGATGGCCGTCAGGTTGAGCACAATGATGACCAGCACCAGGATCAGCGCCGTGGCGTAGACCAGCGGCCGCCCGGCCTCGACGTTGGGGCTCTGGAAGCCGACGTCGAAGATGTGAAAGCCCAGGTGCATGAAACTGCGCTCCAGGTGGATGTACGGGAAACTCCCATCCACCGGCAGCTGCGGGGCCAGCTTGACCACGCCGACAAGCATCAGCGGCGCTACCTCGCCGGCCGCACGGGCCACGGCCAGGATCAGCCCGGTGATCATCGCCGGCGTCGCCAACGGGATCACCACCCGCCAGAGCATCTCCGCCTTAGTCGCCCCCAGGGCCAACGCCCCTTGCCGGATCGACCCGGGGATGCGCGAGAGACCCTCCTCGGTGGAGACGATCACCACCGGCAGGGTCAGCAGCGCCAGGGTCAGCGAGGCCCAGAGCACGCCGCCCTTGCCGAAGGTTGGCGCCGGTAGGCGCTCCTCGAAGAAGAGCTGGTCCACTCCACCCCCGACGAAGTAGACGAAGAAGCCGAGGCCGAAGACGCCGAAGACGATGGACGGGACGCCGGCGAGGTTGTTCACCGAGATGCGGATCATCCGCGTCAGCGGCCCCTGTCGGGCGTACTCACGCAGGTAGATCGCCGCGAGCACGCCGAAGGGTGTGACAAAGACGGCCATGACGATGGTCATCAGCACCGTGCCGAAGATCGCCGGCAGGATGCCGCCCTCGGTGTTGGCCTCCCGCGGATAGCCGCTGACGAAGTCCCAGAAGTCGCCGACGTAGAAGCGGGCCTTGTCCCAGACGCTCATGGCGTTCGGTCGCCATGGCTTGACCACGTCGCCCATGGCGATGACCACCTCTTCACCCGCGGCGGTCCCCATCCCCACGGCGTAGCGTCCGACCTCCTCAAGCAGCTCGTTGCGCCGCTGCTCGAGCTCCGCGTACTCCCCCTCCCAGCGGTCCCGTTCGGCCTCCAGGGCCTCGAGCTGCTCGGTGCGCTCCTCCTCGCTCAGGGTTAGGTCGGCCTCGATTTGGCGCTCGGTCAGGCGGATCTCCTCGATCTCGGCGTTAACCGCGCCGATCTCCACGCGCTCGATGCGCTGGATCTCCTGGATCCGCGAGCGATTCTCCTCGTAGAGCTCCAGGAAACGGTCCCAGGTCGCGTCGCCCTCGTCGCTGACCGTCTCGACCTTCTCCCCGTCGATGCGCACGTCGCGCAGGTAGCCGATGAAATCCCCCCACTGCCGGCGCTCGATGACCACCGCATCCTTGGGGTGACTCCACTCCGACATGTTGACGTCGGCGTACCAAACAAAGTCCCGGCCATCGACGTCCCGGTTGCCGCGCTTGATCCGGTAGCGGGTGATCAGCGCATCGTCGTCGTCCACCTCGAAGCCGCGCTCGCGGGCCGCCGGCGCGGTCAGGGTCTCCGCGGCGTCGACCTCGCCGAGAACCTGCTCGGCGTCACGCCCGGGCTCTTGGTATTCGAAGGCCACGACATTGCTGGGCCAGAAGTGCTGCAGGCCGTTGTAGGCAATATGGCCGATGAGCCCCGCCACCATGACCAGTGATACGGCCACGGCCCCGGCGTTGAGCCAAATCCAGGGTGTTCCCTTGTTGAACCAGTCGCGCATCGTTGCGGCATCCTCCGTATCAGAGCGCGCTGTACTTCTTGCGCAGGCGGTGGCGCACGATCTCCGCCACGGTGTTGACCGCGAAGGTCAGGACGAAGAGCACTAAGGCGGCAAGGAATAGGATCCGGTAGTGGCTGCTCCCCTGCGCGGTCTCCTTCATCTCCACAGCGATGTTGGCCGAGAGCGTGCGCATGCCCTCGAAGAGGTTGAAATTGGTGACTGGCGAGTTGCCGGTGGCCATGACCACGATCATGGTCTCGCCGACGGCCCGGCCGAAGCCGATCATCACCGCCGAGAAGATGCCGGGGCTGGCCGTCAGCAGGACCACGGTGGCCACTGCCTGCCAGGGCGTCGCGCCGAGCGCCAAGGCCCCCTGCGAGAGGTGGCGCGGCACGTTGAACACCGCATCCTCGGAGATGGAGAAGATCGTCGGGATCACCGCGAAGCCCATGGCGATCCCCACAACCAAGGCGTTGCGCTGGTCGTAGTCGATCCCCTGATTGGTGAGCCACTGGCGCATATCACCGCCGAAGAAAGCGAGCTCCATGTAGGGACTGGCGGTGACGCCGAGCCACCCGACCCCGATCACCACCGGGATCAGCAGTGCGGCCTCCCAGCCCGGCGGCACCCGGCTGCGGATGCCCTCGGGGAAGACCCGGGTCCACAGCCAAGCGGCCATCACCATGGCGATGGGCAGGGCGATCAGGATGGAGAAGACTGCCGGGAGATTCCGCTCGAAAAACGGCGCAGCCCAGAGCCCCGCGAGGAAGCCGAGGATGACCGTTGGCAGCGCCTCCATGATCTCGATGGCGGGCTTGGTCATCTGCCGCATGCGTGCGGACATGAAGTAGGCCGAGTAGATCGCCCCGAGGATCGCGATGGGTGTCGCAAAGAGCATGGCGTAGAACGCCGCCTTCAACGTGCCGATGGTCAGCGGTACCAGCGAGAACTTGGGCTCGAACTCGTCGGTAGCGGAAGATGACTGCCAGACGTAGGCGGGCGCATCGCGACCCTCGTACCAGACCCTCTGCCACAGGGCCTTGAACGAAACCTCCGGGTGCGGGTTGTCGACGTCCAGGTAGTTGAACCGCTCATTGGCACCGACGGCCATCAGCGCGTTCTGTCGCGGCGCCATCGACAGCGCGGCCACTGAGGGGCCGCCCTCCAGCGCCAGCTGCGTCAACGTGCGCGACGAGGTGGCGTAGTGCAGCTGCAGCGTGCCGTCGGCGGCGCCGGTAGCGAAGCCTTTACGGGCGTGCTCCGGTGCGATGCCAGTCACCGCCGCCGGGTGGCCATCGAAGGTACGGATGCGCGTGAGCTGCCGATCCCCCGCCTCGTCCCGGGTCACCATGTATTGCGACACCGATCCGTCGGAGCCACCGGCGATCATCGACGCGGCCCCGAGCAGGAACTGAAGCTGCGTGACCTCGGCATCGTCCCCCTCGATTGCGCGCACTGTGCCGACCAGACGCGGGCGGTTCAGGTTTGAGACATCGAAGTAGTGCAACCGCCCCTTGGCATCGCCAACGAAGAGGTTACGCATGGTGGTGTCGAGGAGGATCCGTGTGACCTCGATCCCCGACTCCGGCCAAGGCAGGTCGTAGACCTCGCGCTCAACGGTCGCCTCACCGGTGATGAAGTCCGTCTCCTCCTCGAAGAGTACCAGGCGCAGGGCCTCCTGCTCGTTGCTGGCACCCACCACGGCGGAGCCACGGCGCCCCCGCTGGACCCCGATGGCGTCGAGCGGATGGCCATCCTCGGCCCAGATCGCCAGGGGTTCGCCCTCGCCCTCCGGATAGGTGATCGACGGGGTGACCTGGCGCTCGCCGTCCGGGTAGCTGACGTCGTAGTCGTGACGGGCGAAGATCGCCGTGCCGTCATCGAGGCCGTAGCCCACCAGCCGATGGCGGGCTTCGGCCGTGTCGAAACTGCGGATCTGTGCCCCGGACGGCTTGTTCAGCTGCCCCTGCTCGATCAGCTCGCCACTGCGGGGATTGAAAAAGGCGTAGCCGGCCCGGTCGGTAAAGCGCACCCCGACCTCGCGGTAACGCTCCATGGCAACGTGGACCGTCTCGCCAAGTTCCGGTCCGCCGGGGGCGGCGTAGCTGGCGGCGGGCCGGATCTCCGGCTCGCCAAAGATGGGCATGGTCTCGGAGAAGAGGTAGACGAACATCAGCGCCAGCGCGCCGATGACCCCCACGCCGAAGGTGGCCACGCTGCCACGACTGATCCAGTCCTTGGCCCCGCGCCAGCGGCGCAGGCGGCGCCGACGGGCCGCGTCCGGCAGGCCCCGGGACGGACCCTTGCCACTGCCTCGGCCCGGTTCGGTGAGCCCTGTCGTCTGATCGCTCATGATCTTTGATCGCACCCTGCGAGAAATGAACGCTGACGCAGCCTAAGGGGGGCGGATGACGGTTTCGTGACGAAACGATGAACACCCGCTGAACCCCCTAAACAGAACGGGCCGGCGTAGGGCCGGCCCGCGTAGCGCTCAACGATGGATCCGGGGCGTATGGGCCCCGGCCAGTGGGTTGCCCCTTACAGACCGAGACGCTCGCGCTCGCGCTCGGCGGCCTGTGCGGGCATGGGGATGAAGCCGTCGCGGCGGACCACGTCCTGGCCTTCCTCGGAGAGGACCAGCTTCAGGAACTCCCGCTCGATGGGCGGCAGTTCGCCGTTGGGGTCCTTGTTCACGTAGACGTAGAGGAACCGCGACAGCGGGTAGTCGCCGCTGACCGCATTCTCGGCGTTGGGCTCGTAGAGGTTGTCCTCGTCGTCGCCCAGGGCGATCGCCTTCACACCGGAGGTCTGGTAGCCGATCCCGGAGTAGCCGATGCCGTTGAGCGATTCGGACACACCCTGGACCACCGAGGCGGAGCCCGGCTGCTCGTTGATGGCGTCCTTGAAGTCGCCGTCGCACAGGGCGTGCTCGCGGAAGAAGCCGTAGGTGCCGGAGACGGCGTTGCGGCTATAGAGGGTGATGTCCCGATTCTGCCAGGGGCCGTCCAGCCCCACGTCGCCCCAGCGCGTGACATCGCTGCCACCACAGCGCTGCGTGGCCGAGAACATCCCGTCCACCTGCTCCATGGTCAGCCCGTCGATCGGATTGTCGCGGTTGACGAAGACCGCGATGGTGTCGATGGCCACCCGCACCTTGGTGGGCTCGTAACCGTGGGCATCCTCAAAGCTCTCGATCTCCGAGGAGCGCATGTCCCGGCTCATCGGGCCGAAGTTCGCAGTCCCCTCGGTCAGCGCCACCGGCGCCGTCCCCGAGCCGGCCCCCTCGATCTCCACCGAGACGTTGGGGTAAAAATCCTGGAACTCCTCCGCCCATAGCGTCATCAGGTTGTTGAGGGTATCCGAGCCCTGACTGCCCAGGTTGCCGGAAATGCCCGAAACCCGCTCGTAATTCGGCAGGTCGTCATCCACCTCGGCAGCACCCAGCGGCCCGCCGGCCACCAGGGCCATGCTGGCCATGCCCAGGAAACAACCTCTCTTCCACATGATCTCTGCTCCACTCAGCTTGTTCGGGAAGCCTGACTCCAGGCACGAAAGAGTCTGCGCCGCTTCCCTTACCGGCTCGTGAAGGCAGGGTGACGATTCGATGAAACGCCGTCGCGCTCCAAAGTCCGCGCCGGGAAGACCAACGTGAAGGTGGATCCCTGGTCGGGCTCGCTGCGCACGTTCAGCCAACCACCGTGGCGATGCATCACGTGCTTAACGATGGCCAGCCCCAGCCCGGTACCCCCGGTGGCGTTGGAGCGGGCCTTGTCCACCCGATAGAAACGCTCGGTGATCCGCGGCAGGTGCTCGCGCGGGATGCCGATGCCGCTGTCCGCGACCTCGCACCGGGCCGTGTGCGCATCGGCCTGCCAGCGCACGCGGATGGCACCACCGCCCGGTGTGTAGCGCACGGCGTTAGAGACCAGGTTCGCAACCGCGCTGCGCAACTCTCCGTACGATCCACGCACGAACAGGCCCGGCTCCGCCTCAAGCTCTATCCGATGATTCTGGTCTCCAGAGAGCGTCCGCGCCTCGGCACAGACCTCCTCGAGCAGGGCCTGCATATCCACCGGATCCTCTTCCTCAGCCAGCGACCCGGTCTCCAGTCGGGACAGGGTTAGCAGATCCTGGACCAGTCGCTGCATCCGCGCGGATTGCTCCTGCAGCAGCCGAATCGATCCCGCCCAACCCGGTTGCTCCGGGGCCAGCTCCTCACCCATCTCCTCGGCAACGCCGTAGATCACGGTCAAGGGGGTCTTGAGCTCGTGGGACACATTGGCCACGAAGTCCCGCCGGATCGTCTCGAGCCGCTGCGTGCGGCTGATATCGCGGGCGATGAGCAACCGCTGATTGCGGCCGTAGGGGACCAGACGAAGCTCCAGTGTGATCCGCGGGTCGACCGGCGACGGCATGGTCAGCGGCGCGCTTTGTTTGGTGGCGGTATCCAGGAAGGCCCTGAACTCCGGTTGCCGGAGCAGGTTGCTGATACGCTGCCCCTCGTCGCCCGGCCAGGTCAGGCCGAGGAGCTCGCGTGCCGCATTGTTCCACCAGAGCAGACGATCATCGGCGTAGAGCACCATGGTGGCATCGGGCATCGCCTTGGCGGATTCCCGGTACTCGCGGATGACCCGGCGCAGCCGGTGCCTGCGCTCCCGCTGTCGGCGCTGGCGGCGATGCAGGGCATGAAACACCTCGCCCCAGACCCCGCGGGAGATGGGCGGATCCAGCTTGCGGCCGACCCGCAGCCAGCGCTCCAGCCGCCAGAGTTGATACTGGTTCCACAGGTAACCCAGCGCCAGCAGGATCGCCGCGGCCTCCACCCACCAGCCGGTGGCCAGCCCGGCAATCAACCAGACCGCCAGCGCGGCGAGGAGCGTCAGCAGAAACCCCGGCCAGGGATTGCGTGTCATGGAATCCGCTCTCTCAGCCGCGGATCAGGTCTGTTCCGAGAACCGATAGCCGGCCCCACGGACCGTCTGGACCAGGGCGTCGTGGCCCGTCGCGGCCAGGATCTTGCGCAGTCGGCGGATGTGCACATCCACGGTGCGCTCTTCGACATAGACATTGGTGCCCCAGACCTGATCGAGCAGCTGCGTGCGGGTAAAGACGCGATCGGGATGCGCCATGAAGAATCGCAGCAGCCGGTACTCGGTGGGACCGAGTTCCAGCGCCTGGCCGTGTCCGGTAACCCGGTGGCTGACCGGATCCAGGCGCAGGCCGGCCGCCTCCAGAGGGGCATCGGTTGTCGCCGGGGCCGTGCGCCGGAGGACGGCCTTGACCCGGGCAGCCAGCTCGCGCGGCGAGAACGGTTTGGTCACGTAATCATCCACCCCGGAATCGAAGCCCCGCACCTTATCCTCCTCCTCACCCCGGGCGGTGAGCAGGATGATGGGGATCCCGCGGGTCTGCTCATCCTCCTTGAGTCCCCGCGCCCACTCGACACCGCTGACCTGCGGCAGCATCCAGTCGAGCAGGATCAGATCCGGCGGCCGCTCGCGCAGCTGCTCCGAGGCCTGCATGGCATCAACCACCGGTATGACGTCGAACCCCTGCCGCTCGAGGGAGGTGATCAGCATCTCACGCACCGCCGAGTCGTCCTCAACCACGAGTATCCTTGCTGCCATCAGGCTGTATCCCCTTTTTCGGCATGGCCGTTCATGCCCGCGTCATTAAAAGGCAAGCACATTGCAGGATTGTGACAACGCAAGCTTCACACAAACCCCACACCACCGTCATCGCGACGTAAGAAACACCGCCTAGCGTGTCCTCCGAGTCGGGGCCGTGCTCCCCGGCGACGCTCCAAACCCGAGGAGGACCCTTGATGACAACGAGACGAATCGCGCCGTACCTCTCGACCACCGCCCTGCTGGGCGCGGGCCTGGCCGTGGCCTTCCCCTACGAGGCCCTGGCCAACCCCGAGTTCGACATCCGCGGCCGGCTGCAGATGGACTACCACATGATCGACGAGGACGAGACCGACTTCGTCGACGGCTTCAACAACCGTCGCGCCCGCCTGGGCATGGACGGCAGCATTGACGAGCACTGGGACGGCCGGGTGGAGATCAACGTGGCCGAGGGTAGCGTCAGCGCCGCTGACTTCCGCCTGCGCCGCAGCCTCGGCCCGGGGCGGCTGTGGCTGGGTCAATACAAGGTGCCGCAGGGTCTGAACCAGCTGACCAGCTCCAACAACTACACCTTCATGGAGCGCTCCTCGGTCAGCAACATCATCCCCGACTCGCGGCGCATCGGTATCGCCTACGAGCAGACCGGCGACGAGCTCGGCTTCAAGACCATGTTCTTCGGCCGGTCGCTGGGGGACGATGAGGGTGAAGATGATGACGTTGATCACAAGGACTACCGAGGCAATCAGCCGCAAGGTTATGCGATCCGCGGCGTCTACGCCCCGTTCCTGACCGCCTCCCGCCACAACGAGGCGCCGCGGCTGCACCTGGGCGCCTCGCTGGTCTACGAGGACCAGGATGACCCACTGGACATCGGCTTCAGCGATCGCCCCGAGCTGCGCGATGGCGACGGCGGCAGCCAGCGGCTTATTGGCACGACCGTTGAGGATGTCACGGACACCACCAAGCTCGGTCTGGAGGCGGCCTACATCTCTGGCCCCCTCTCCGCCGAGGCGGAGTACCTCACCGTCTCGATGAATCGCGACAACGGCGACGAGCCCACCTTCAGCGGCTGGCACGTCCAGGGCAGCTACGTGCTCACCGGCGAGAGCCGCACCTACTCCACCGGCGGCTTCGGCGGCGTCACCCCCAGCGGCTCCGGCGGAGCGTGGGAGCTGGCGGCCCGCTACAGCCACATGGACCTGAACGACTCCGGGTTCGCAGGCGGTGAGCAGAACAACCTCACCCTGGGCATCAACTACTACGCCAGCAGCAACCTGCGCTTTATGGGCAACGTCGTCTTCGCCGACGTCAAGGACCGCAGGGAAGACGGCCTCCCGGGAGGCGATGTCCTCCCGGACGAGAGTCCGACCCTGGTCGGCTTCCGCGCCCAGTACAACTGGTAGGTGCCACTGCGACGGGAGGTTCCGGAGACCCTGACCGGGCCTCCCGCACATGCCATGGATCCCGGCAGCGCCGGGATCGGGTGCTCCCTCTGGCCACGGCCAGCTTCGGGCGGCGGTCCAGTCGGGCCGCCGCCGCTTTCTCGGTAGCCAACACCATGACCGAATTCGCATTGAAATCGGCGTCGCTCGATGCGGTCATCCAAGGTGGAGGGCTCCGCCCGTTCTTTCAGCCGATCCTGGATACCCGCAGCGGCGATATCTTCGGGTATGAAGCCCTGATCCGTGGCCCGGTCTGCACCGACCTGGCCACGCCCGCCGCCCTATTCCAGGCGGCGGCCGAGCAGGACAGGCTGCTGGAGCTGGACTGGGCGGCGCGCCGCGCGTGTATCCAACGGTTCGCGTCGCTGGACCTACCCGGGCTCCTGTTCATCAATGTCATGCCCCAGTCCTTGCTCGACCCGACCTTCCAGCAAGGACTTACGCTGCATTTCCTCCATGAGTACGGCGTATCGCCACATCGGGTCATCATCGAACTCACCGAACAACACCCCATCCACGACTACACGCTGCTCGGCGAGGCTGTCGCTCACTACCGGCGCATGGGCTTCCGCGTGGCGCTGGATGACCTCGGCACCGGCTATTCCGGATTGCGCCACTGGTCGGAGTTGAAACCGGATTTCGTCAAGATCGACCGCCACTTCGTGCAGCAGATCGACCATGACGCGGGCAAGCGCCGTTTCATGGAGTGGCTTCAGGAAGTCGCCGCCGACCTCGACTGCCAGGTCATCGCCGAAGGGGTCGAGACGCAGGGGGAGTATGACTGCCTCTGGGCCCGCAATTGGCGCCTGATGCAGGGGTTCTTTTTCGCCCGTCCAAGCGCCGTACCGCCCCGGAAGCTCGATTGCGCCGCCGGATCGAATCGCCGACACACCAGCCCCCCACGGGGGACCGTCGCCTCGCTCTCCCGACGGTGCGCGACCGTTGCCGCGGAGACTCCGATGGCTGAAGTGGCCCAGCTGCTCCGATGTGCCGAACAGCCGCCGCGGACCATCGCGGTGACCGAGGGGACAAAGCCGATCGGCTTGATCCGCACCTCCCGATTCCTGTCCCGATTCGCCAACCCCTACGCCCACTCCCTTTACGGCAGACGGCCTGCCCGGGCTTTCGCCGATCCTGAGACACGATTCGTCCAAGAGGACACCTCGCTCGAGGACCTCAGCCGGCAGCTCACCGAATGCAACGAAACCATCGAGGAAGATTTCATCATCGTGGACACAGCCGGCCGATACGCGGGAACCGCTTCCGCAATCGACCTGCTACGCGAGATCACCAACCTACAGTTACGCAATGCCCGGCACGCCAACCCGCTAACGGACCTCCCCGGCAACGTCCCCATCAAAGAGGAGCTTGCGCGCCGCCTGGCCACAGAGAGGGCATTCGTGGTCGTTCACTGCGATATCGATGCCTTCAAGGCGTTCAACGATTACTACGGGTATGCTCAGGGTGATCAACTCATCCAGGCCCTGGCGGACACACTCCGGCAACAACTGCATGAGCGTGACGACTTCCTCGGACACATCGGGGGCGACGACTTTCTCATGATCCTCGGACCGGAGTCCTGGCAAGCGAAGTGCGAATCCGTGCTGGCGCGTTTCGCATGGCTGGCGCCGGGGCATTACGACGCCCATGCCCGCGGCCGTGGCGGTATCGAAAGCATCGATCGACAGCAGCGGCGTCGTTTCTTCCCCATTTGCAGCCTCTCGCTGGCCGTCCTGCCCGTGACCGCGGCGCACTACAGCCAGCCCCACGAGATCTCCGATACGCTGGCCGAACTCAAGGCTCAGGCAAAGCGTCAGCCTGGCAACTCGATCTTCGTGGAGCGGCGAACAGCCGCCGAGTGAGCCAGGCCTCGAATGAGGAAGGAGACGTAAGCGCGCCCGGTCACAGCCCCTCCCCCTTGAGCAAGGCGCCCGGGTCCCCCCCAGCACTACTCGTCCGCCGCAGGCTGCGGCGCCGGCTGATTCTGCACAATGCCGAGCGCCCGCAACCGGGGGGTCTTCTTGCGCTGGTGCTGCTGCATTCGATGGAGGATACCGTCCAGCGTGCGCAGGGCCGTCACGATGTAGGGCCCCTTGTTCAGCATCACGCACTCGGCGCGGCCGGACATCGCCGCATCGGTCAGTTCCGGGCGCGAGGCAATGCCTTTCTTGGCCAGGCTCTCCAGGACCTGCGTGGCCCAGATCACCGGCACATGGGCAGCCTCGCAGAGCCAGAGCAGTTCCTCCTGAACCTCTGCAAGACGCTCGCCGCCGATCTCCACGGCGAGATCCCCCCTGGCGATCATCACGCCCAGATCGAAGCGCCCCATCCCGCCGAGCAGGATGTCCGGTAGGTTCTGCACACCGCGTTGGGTCTCGATCTTGGCGATGACACCCAGGTCCACGGCGCCGCGCCGGGCCAGCGCCGCCCCCAGGGCTTCCAGATCCGAGCGGGACTCCGTAAAGGAAAGAGCCACCGTATCCGCGAGCTCGGCGACGAAATCCAGATCCTGCTCATCCTGCGCGCTCAGCGCCGGCAACCCCAGATCGAGCCCGGGAAAGTTCAGGCCCTTGTCTTCATGCAGCACGGCACCCTGCGGACGGCTCCGCGTAATGCGCAACCGGGCGCCGTGGGCGTCGACACACTCCACCTCGGCACCGATCTTGCCGTCGTCGATCCACACCGCCTGGCCGGGGTCGAGCTGGTCGATCACCTGCGGGTGCGAGCACGCGATGCGCGCGGGCACAACCATCCCCCCGTCCTCGTCCCGCCGCCCGGGGGTTCCCGGCTCCGGCCGACGCAGGAGCACCAGGGTGTCCCCTTCAAAAAGGCGGATTTCCATCTGCGCTTCCACAAATCCCCCGCACCGGAGGCCGCGAATCACGGTCTGCCACTTACCAGCGCCCCGCCGCTGGAGGGCAAAGCGGGTCCTGGGCGTCACGTAAGCCGTGCTCCCGATATCCGCCCGAAAGCCGCCCGGGATCGCCTCGCGGACCGCCAGCAGGCGACTGGATTTCCGGGCATCCCGAAAGCGCAGACGGTCCCCGACCTTCATACTGGCCAGGGTTTCACCGTCCAGGCAGAGACGGGGGACACCGCCCCGGCCGGTGTCACCGATCTGCTCAGGGTGCACCAGATCGACCTGTGCGCGTCGAACAGCCCGGCCGTAGGCATCCCGCATTGGTTTCAGCCGAACCACTGGAGTTCGCGGGGCAACAGGGCCGGTGCGCACCTTATGGCCAGCCAAGTCCATGTGGACCCGACAGGAACGCCCGGTACGGGCCTCGGCGTCCCGCACATGCCGAGCCATGCGGCGCCACATGGCCGGATCGTCGTGGGCGCAGTTGATTCGCGCCATATCCATCCCGGAAGCGACCAACGAACGCACCAGGCCCGGATCATCGGCGGCGGCGGATGGCAGGGTCACCATGACACGGCTGTCACGGCCTTCCGGCACCGGACCGAGCAGATCGGCTGCATGCGTCGCCAGGCGGAGGTGGGCCTGCTCGAAAGTCGGTCCACCGCGCCTTCGTTGCGTCACCCGCCCGACCCGGGCACCTAGGGCCTCAATGACCTCATTCAAGCCCGCGAGTACATGGGGTTCGTGACGCCCCAGCGACGAAAGCCCGAAGCGGGCCAGGGAGCGCTGCACACTGCGCAGATCGCGGTTACGCAATGCCAGGTAGTGGGCGAAGTTTTCGGCACTGGTGGTGACCCCATCCGGGAAGGCGTCCTCGTAGCGACGCAGCCAACGCTCTGCGCCCTCCTCGATGTCCCAGCGCAGCGCCTCCAGGACGTCCAGCAAAGCCTCCGGCTGCCAGACAGAACCGTCGAATCCGGTTTTCTCGTTCATAGCGCCACCGAGGCTAACCCCGCGCGGTGACAGCCGCGTGACAGGCCGGTGACGTCCCGGACATCGTCCCACCGCTGGTGCTGCTCCTGAACCGGTCCCCGGTGCCATCGCTAGCCGCAGCCCGTGTGTCATCCGAACGTCATCGGCATTTCAAAGGCCTGTAAGCGGCATTGCATACGGTGCACCGCGAGTCACGACGGGACCACGGGACGGGCCGTCTTAAGTCCCCTACGGCAACCACCAGGAGTGATCGATGAGACCTACGAGCCAAGCCCTCAGCACCGTGACCGCCGTCGCCCTGCTCAGCGCCGGCATGACGGCCGCCCACGCCGACGTGGCCGAACAGTGTCCGAGCACCCTGCGCCTGGCCGATACCGGCATCGAGGGTGCCGAAGAGCTGCGGCGCGCTTTCGGTCCCTTTGCGGAGCAATTCAGCGAGATCACCGGCGTCAACATGGAGTTCTTCGCCGTCAGCAACCGCACCGCGGCCGCCAACGCCTTGCGCTACGACTCCATTGATCTGGCCCTGGCCGGCCCCTCCGAGTACGTCGTCATGAGCAGTGAAGCAGACATCGATGTCGCCTTCGGCCTTGAGCGCGACGCCTACGGGGCCAAGATTGTCGCCAACGCCAATTTGGGCGCCGAGGACATCGAGGACCTGCGGGGCACGACCCTGGCCTTCGGCGATGTCGGCTCGACGACCAACCACATCACCCAGGGTTGGATGATCGAAGACGCCGGCCTTTCCCTGGATCGTGACCTCGACACCGTCCACGCCGGCGATGCCCGCATCCAGGCTCTGGTCAACGGCGACGTGGACGCCGCCGCTCTCGGCTATCGCGACCTGGATCTGATCCCGGAGTACGACGCGGACTTCGATTACGACGTGGTCGCCGACAGCGGCACCATGCCCAGGGACCCGATGGTCGCCCGCGCCGAGCTCGGTGAAGGTTGCATCGCCGCTATTCGGGATACCGTCCAGGAGCACGAGGAGGAGCTCTTCTCGGCCTTCGTCGAGCCGGGCAAGGATGAGGGCTTCAACGAGGCCCAGGAGCGGGCGAAGTACCTCGGCGCCCGGTTCGTCTACGACGTCTCGGACGACGAATACGACATGGTCCGGGAGGCGTACGACTACCTCGGATTCGACCTTTAACCCCTTGCCATCGGCGGGACAAGCCCGACCCCGGCAGCATGACCCGCTACCGGGGTCCCATTCATTGAGGTAGGCGGATATGGCCATCATCGAGTGCAGCGACCTGCACAAGAGTTACGAAAAGCTTCGGGTACTGCGCGGGATCGACTTCCGCATGGAAGCCGGCGAGGGCGTCGTTCTCCTCGGTGCCAATGGATGCGGGAAATCGACCCTGATGAGGTGCATCAGCGGGCTGGAACGACCGCAACAAGGCGGCGTCCGTGTACTGGGTACGGATCTGGCCCAGGCCGGGCGCCGCTCACTGCGAGAGGCGCGCACCCGCATCGGTATGGTGTTCCAGAAGTTCAATCTGGTGCAGAACCTGAGCGTCTTTCAGAACGTCCTTTACGGGGCCAGCGGCCGCCACCGCAGTTTCTGGTCCGTCACGGCCCCCTTCGCGGCGGCCGAGGAACGGGACTACGCCATGCACTGCCTGGAGCGGGTCAACCTCGCCGATCGTGCTGGCCAGCGCGCCGACCAGCTCTCCGGCGGACAGCAGCAGCGGGTGGCCATCGCCCGTACGCTGATGCAGCAACCCACCGTCGTCCTCGCCGACGAGCCGGTTGCGAGTCTCGATCCGCGCTCGGCCCGCGAGGTCATGGAGCTGCTCTGGGGGATCGTCCGAGAGGAGCGACTCAGCCTGCTCTGCTGCCTACATCAACTCGACTTTGCCGAAGAGTTCGGTGAACGGGCCCTCGGCATGAAGGCTGGCCGAATCGTGCTCGACCGCCCCATGGCGGACATCCGCCGCGCTGAGCTTGACGCCCTCTACGAGGGCGCCGTGCGCGTCGATGAGGCGGAGACAAAACCCCGGCTCGCCGTCGCTTCCTGAGCCGGACCGCCCTACGTCAAACACCGCACCAATCCGTCTTCGAAGAGGTCAGCGATGACTAGCCACGAGCCCCGCTCGACGGCCACGCCGGAGCGTTTCCAGCGGCCGTCGGTCTTTACCTGGGTGGTACTCGTCGGGTTCCTGGCATTCCTCATCCAGGGACTGAGCACGATCGACACAACCTTCGAGCGGCTTCTGCAAGGCATGGGCAACCTGGGCGATTTCTTCGCCCGTGCAGTACCACCTGATTTCAGCCGCTTCGACAGCATCGCCGGGGCGATGCTGGAGACCCTCAACATGGCGGTGGTCGGCGTCACCGCAGGCGTCATCCTGAGCGTGCCCATGGCGCTGCTCTGCTCCCGCAACACCACACCGCACTGGAGCATCGCGTGGATCTCCCGGGGCGTCGTGGCCACCCTACGGACGGTCCCTGAACTCGTCTGGGCGCTGATCTTCGTAGCGGCCGTTGGCCTGGGGCCTCTGGCCGGCATCCTGGCCATCGTCATGGACACCATCGGCTTCGCGGCGCGGTTCTTTTCAGAACGCATCGAGGAGATCCCCAAGGGGCCCTCCGAGGCACTCGCCTCCACCGGCGCAAGCCGAACAGGGACGATCATCGGCGCCATCCTCCCGGAAGCGAGCGCGTCGATGACGGCCACCAGCCTCTACAGCATCGAGAAAGGGATTCGCTCGGCCATCGTTCTGGGACTGGTCGGCGCCGGCGGGATTGGGGTGGAACTGAGCACCGCCATGAGCATGTTCAACTACGACGCCGCACTGGCGATCATCATCGTGATCCTGCTGGTGGTCATCGGCGTCGAGCAGGTCTCTTCTGCGATTCGACAGCGGCTTCTCTAGCCGTCGGCACGCTGCGTTCCCTGCGCAGCCTGTGCTGCGCAGGGCACAGGCCCTTCGGGCAGAGTCAAACGGGAGCGGCTCGCGATCTACGCGATCGTGGCCGCGCGACGCAGCAGGTCGATGGTGGTCACGATGCCGACGTAGCGTCCCTCTTCATCAACGACCAGGCACTCGTCCCCGGCCGAGGGCAGCCCTTCCCGGAAACGGCCGAGCATAAGGCGCCAGGGCTCCTCGGCGCGCCAGATGGCGCGTGGCGGTCGGGACAGCTCATGGACGCGACTAGGCCGTTCCACCGTCACCCAACCGTCGTTCTGGCGCACCCACGCGGTCAGTTCGTCCCGCCGCAGGATGCCAACCGGGAGCCCGCACTCATCAATGACCGGCAGACTACGCAACCCGTACCAGTACCCGGCCGATAGAGGGACCGCAACCAACGGGGCAGTGGCCGCGATGGCCGGCACCCGCCGGGCGAGTTCACCCAGCGTTGCGGGATGGCCTGCCATGGCCGGTGCCGGTTCGCGGATTCCCCCTGGGTCGGTCGTCAGCGCGGAGACCGGGGCACGGTCCGGGGAACTTTCCAGGGACATCATCATAGCGGCACCTCCATTGCGGTCAGAAACTGTCGAGGAGGCTACCCGCCAATGTTGTCCGGAACGTGAATGTCGCGCGACTTTTGCGTTGCGCTTATCGACTTCAAGACGGTAGCCAAGCACATCCGGCGTACTTAGCATCCTCCGTTCAGGCTGCCGACCCACATACAGACTCCGAGGACTATCGATGGCTGACGCCCCCGCGCTACCCGGTCGCTGGCACACCCTCGCCAGCGTCTTTTTCCGGCCACGCCGGATCCTGGAGGAGTGGCACGACGCCGATCCGGACGTGCCGTGGATCCTGGCGCGGCTGACGGTACCGTTGTTGCTGGCCAGCGTGCTCGGGGCCGGGATCGCCCACGCCCTGATCCCCAGCGGGTTCCCGCCAGAGACCCGCCCCGACCCCATCGGTTTCGGCATCTACAGCGCCCTGACCCAGTTTGTCGGCGTCATCGCCCTGGCGGCCGCAGCGCACTATCTTTGCGACCTATTCCAGGGCTATTCGGACTTCCGGCGTCCACTGACCGCGGTCTCCGTGGCTCTGATCCCCGCCTGGGTAGGCAACGTGGTGGCTGCCCTGCCCTGGCCGGTGGGGCCACACCTGGCCCTGTTGCTGATCCTCTACAGCCTGGGGCTGCTTTACGCCGCCTTTGCCGTCATCGCCGGGGTGCGCAAGGGCAACCGCCTGGGCCACTACCTGGCCGCGCTTGGCGCCGCCCTGCTGGTGACGTTTGCCTTCGGCTGGCAAGCCATGAGCCTGATCCCCGGGGCTGCACCGGAAGTTCGCCTGGGTACCACCTGGTTGATCTAGCGACGGGCTGCAACCCTGGCCTGGTGACGCTATCCTCCGTGCAAGAGCCCGGTGCCGCCCACGGAGAATACGCCCATGTCGATCGAAGAAGGCCAGCCCGCCCCCGATTTCACCCTGTCAGACGCCGACGGCAAGCACGTGACCCTCAGCGCCCTGCGGGGTCAGCCGGTGGTCGTCTACTTCTACCCCAAGGACGAGACGCCGGGCTGCACCAAGGAGGCCTGCGCCTTTCGCGATATCTGGGCCGATTTGCAGGAGACCGGAGCGGCCGTGCTGGGGATCTCCCCCGATGACGCAGCCTCCCACCAACGCTTCCGGGACCGGCACGAACTCCCTTTCACGCTGCTCAGCGACCCGGATAAAGAGGTCATGAGCCGCTACGGCGCCTGGGGCGAGAAGAACATGTACGGGCGCAAGAGCATGGGCGTGATCCGCTCTACGGTCTTGATCGACGCCGAAGGGGTTGTCCGCAAGCATTGGCGCCGGGTCTCGAAGGCCGAGGCCCATCCTCACAAGGTCCTGGAGGCCCTGCAGCAGCTGGTCTAGTCGCGCCCGGAAGCCGGTCGTGGATCAGTCGACCTGCCACAGGCGCAGGCGGCGGTCTTCGCCCACCGAAAGACCCAGCCCCCCGTCCTGAGTGAAGGCCACGCCCCACACCGCCCGGTCGTGGCCCGCATACCTGCGCACCGGCTCGACCGGCTGATCGTCCTCCGGCTCGGCTTCCAGGTCCCAGAGCTTGAGCGACCCGTCCCGAGCCCCGGTCAGCGCACGGTGGCCGTCAGGGCTGACGGCCACCGCCAGCACCTCCGCGCGATGGCCCTCCAGGCGCAGAGCAAGGTGGCCGCGGTCGAGCTGCCAGAGTTTGACCGCACCACTCTGGGTGCCGGCCAGCGCGTGCCGGCCACGCGGGGTGAACGCCACCGCCTCCACCGGCCCTGACTCATCCGGCGCAAAGGCGCCGATCGCGCGACCGTACGTGGCATTCCAAAGCACCAGGGGCTCATCGCCAGCCCCGGCGGAAAGGGCCCGAGCACCATCAGAGTCGTAGGTCACGGCGTGGAAGGCGGCCTGCTGCTCGCGGAACGTGCGCAGCTGACGGCCGCTGGCCGTATCCCAGAGCTGCAGCTTGCCCGCCTCGGTGGCCACCAGGGCCCGCTGCCCCCGAGGGCTCAGCGCCAGTGCACGGATCGGCGAATCGGCCTCAACCAGGGTTCGCTGCGCCTGATCCCGGTCGGTCTGCCAGAGCTTCACCACCCCGGCCGCATCGCCCGAGAGGAAGCTGCGCCCATCGGCACTGGCCGTCACCGCGTTCACCGCCGCGGCGTGCCCCGGGTAGGTGCGCAGCACCTGTCCGTCCTCCAGGCGCCATAGCTTGATCCGGCGGTCCGCCGACGCGGTGAGCACCCGGCCGTCCGGCAAAGACGCGACGGCCCGCACGGCGTCGCGATGCTCCCGGTAGCTGGCCAGCGGATCGCCCGGGCCACTCAGCGTCAGGTGGAAGGTCTGCTCGGTGTCGGCACGCAGGGTCACCTCCCGTTCGGCGCGCATGGGCTCACCGTGGTCGGTGTCCTCGGCAGGGATCTTCGCCTCGATGGCATACGTGCCCGGCGGCAGCCGCACCATGAAGGTGTCCCGCGTCCGCTGCGGCGAGATCCCGTAGGGTTCGCCGTCGATGCGCAGCTCCGCCTCGCCCGGCTCGGTAGAGATGCGCAGGGTCGCGGTGGAGTCGCCAGAAACCGCAGGAGTCAGGCTCAGCAGCGCCACGCCGAGCCAGCCGACCAGGAATCGGTACCAACCCATCGCCCAACCCTCCCGGTTGATCGGTCGCACCCCCACTCGGGCGACGGTACGTTACACCTACCCGAAGCCGGGCCCGAACCGGTCCAGCACACCGCGCTGCCCGAGCAGGCGCTCGGTGACCATCGTCAGGCGCTGCGACCAGCCCTCCCGTTGACGGAAATCGACCTCCAACAGGTGCGCCTGCTCGCGCTGAGCCATGATGCAGTCATCACTGGTCTGCAGCGCGTCGATCAATCCCGCTTCCAGGGCCCGCTCAGCCAGCCAGAACTCCCCAGTGGCCACCGTCTCAACATCCAGCTGCGGGCGGTAACGACGGAGGAACCCCTTGAACTGTTCGTGGATGTGGGCCAGGCCCTCGCGAAAGCGCTCCCGGTCGGCCTCGGTGTTTTCCCCGAACAGGGTCAGGGTCCGCTTGTACGCCCCGGCGGTATGCTGCTCGAAATCGATGTCACGGTTGCGCAGCCAGCGGTGGAAATTCGGCAGGCTCCCGACCACCCCGATGGACCCGATCAACGCAAACGGTGCCGCCACGATACGGTCCCCGACCACCGCCATCAGGTAGCCGCCGCTGGCGGCAACCCGATCCACACATACGGTCAAGTAAATCCCGGCCTCGCGCAGGCGCGCCAGCTGCGAGGCTGCCAGCCCATAGGCCGGCACGGCACCGCCGGGGCTCTCGAGGCGGAGGATCACCTCGTCCTGCCCGGGGCGGGCCGCGGCGATCACCGCGGTAATCTCCTCGCGCAGCCCCTCCACGGCACGGGCCCGGATGTCGCCGCGGAAATCCAGGAGGTAGACGCGCTTATCCGGCAGCTCGGCGGGCGGTGGATCCACCGGTTTACGCTGCAGCTTCCTGCGCAGCCGACCTCGCCAGGAGCTCGGCGCACCGGCGCGGCGCAGCGCCTCCGCACGCTGCCGGTAGACACCGTTGAGCGCTCGCACCTGCAGCCGACCCGCCCCAGCGCCTCCCTCCTGGCGCATGCGGAATACCGCCGCGAGGATAAACAGGACGGCCAGCACCACAGTAGCGGTCTTGGCCAGGAACAGCAGGTATTCGTTTAGCATCCGTTGGATCTCGGCAGGGCATCGCTTCGGTAACCCTAGCATGCGCGAGGCCCGATGCTCCTACCTTCCGGAGGCAGCGGCCGATCCCCCGCCTCTCAGAGCCGCTGGAGCGCGATACGCAAGGCGTCCCCCTGGTCCTTGGCCTTGAAGTAGACCTCGTGATAGGGGGTATCCGGGTCGGTGAGATCCACGCGCACCCGCAGCTGCCGGGCCAGGGGCATGGATCGACTCTCCACCTTGCGGATCTCATCGACCTGTACCTGCAGGGCCCGGGCCGCGGTCACAAAGAACGCATGCCGGTTCTCTTTGTCGAGCACCGCCCATTCGCCCCGCCCCTGAAAGACCTCGCTGATCTCAAAGCCTTCCTTCGCCAGCCGGCTCACGTTGCGCTGGCGGAGGAAAGGCGCCAGCAGTAGGTTGTAGAGCACTCCGACCACCATCGAGACCAAAACCAGGGCGAAACCTGCGACGACCACGTAGAACAGCCGCACAGCGGCATCCGCCTCAAGGCCCAGCTGGAGCAACCCGGCCGGCAGCACCCCCTGGAATAGACCGAGCACCGCGGCCCAGGTATCCGCAGCGAGGAAGACGCTGACAAAGGAGAAGACCAGCATCACGAGCAGCCCCGTGAACGCCAGCAGGAACAGCAGCGACTCGAAAGCGACACCGACCGGATTCTTGACGATCAGCCGGGAAAATACACTGGCCATACGCGACTCCACCCCTCTGTTTGGTCAACGAGACACCCCGCGGCACCGATCCGCTGTGGGCCGCCGACTCATCGAAAACCGATGGATGGTAACGGCAACGACGTGAACCTGGCACCGCAATGCGTCCAGATACCGCGCTGGGCGTGCCCAACGGACATTCGATCGATGTTTGATGACGGATGCGCTCCGCCCTCCCAGGGCATGAGCGTCGGGGGAAGGAACGAAACCGCCGACAGCGCCTGAGCGCCCGATGAGGCGGATTGGGCGGAAAGCGCGGTCAGAATCGGGAGTTGCAGGCCCTGACAATGCCGCCGGCCAAGCTGCGATAGAGGACAATGGGACCTGGAGCAGGTCGTTTCACGGGCAGGGGAGGAAATGGCGTCCCCAACGGGATGGGATGTCAGCGTTCATATCTTCTTGTAAACCCTATCTGATCAGGCCATTATAGCCAAAACGTGGGTGGTAAACGTGGGTGGTAACGGCCATGCCGAGGTACCTTGAGAAGCGCCGTCGACGATGGTACGCGGTACTTGAGATCCCCAGAGAGCTTCGCGAGTTCTTCGGCAAGGCCCGGTTCAGGGAGTCACTCCAGACGGACAGCCAACGGGTCGCGGAGCAGCGGGTGCATGGGATCGTGGGGCCGTGGAAGGCGCGGCTTGAGGCCGCCCGTATGGCTCTCGCCAGTGACTGCCCTCACGAGCGCGTTCTGGCGGAGTACCGACAAGCACTGGAGGAACTCGGGGGCTACCCGACGCCGCGACTGGAGGAATCCTCTCAGCCTCCGGTCGAGGTTCAAACGTCCGAGGAGCTGGAAGAACTGGGGTATACCCCGGACTCGGAGTGCTATCGTCAAGACCTCCTGCTCGACGGCATTCAAGAATACGCCGAGTCTCGTATCGCACCTTACTTGGGCCCTGCTGCCGCCGTGGAATGGTACAGGCGGGCCACCGGGCGAGCAGTCGATCTTGCCCACCTATCGGAACAGTGGCTCGCGAGTCTCTCTTGTGTGTCCAAGACGATAACCATGCACAGGCAATCTCTCGGGCTACTCTTGGAGCACCACCGCACAGCTGAGACCATCAATCGCCGTTCCGCCAGTCATTTCGTGGATCAAATCCTCTCCGCCGACAGAGCACCCGCAACCGTCAAACGGATGATCTCTACCTACCGGACCTTCTGGAATTGGATGCTCGACCACGGGTACCTGAGTGAGAGCACGAAGAACCCCTGGGAGCGCCAGGGCCCCTCAGGACGAACCTCGAAAGGCAACAACGGCTCCTCTGGCCGAAGCAAGCGCAGAGGGTACTCCGAGGATGAGGGCGCTCAATTGCTTGCCATTGTCGATGCCGACCGCATTAAGCACCCCGCCGACCCGTTAGCCGTCCGCCTTTTGGCCGTCACCGGGATGAGGATTGAGGAGGTCTGCAGCCTCCACGTGGCCGATGTGTCTGAGCTCACCTCCGCGAGCCCAGTCGTGCACTTTTCCGGTAGTGATGCAGTCCTTCTGCATGTTCGCGAGGGCAAGACAGCGTCCGCGGTGCGCTCTGTCCCCGTCTTGGAGTCGGAGACTGTGAGGTTACTACGAGACCGCCTGGACAACCTACAACCGAGTGATCCGCTCTTCCCGGAGTTTTCAACCAACCGCTACGGGGACCGGTACAACGCCCTCAGCAAGCGCCTTGGACGCCGTTTACGCTCGTTCAGCGATGACCAGGGGCTAGTCGGTGCGCATTCGTGGCGACATAGGGCCAAGGCGCTGTTAGAGCGAGCGGCGATTAGGCTCTCTGTTCAGGATCAGTTCCTCGGCCATGCCTCGCCGGGGGTTGGCCTGGGGACGTACTACAAAGCCTCCATGGAGGAGCTGGTCGAAGCCGGGAGGGCGATGCACTTGCCCCGCCAATAGAGCAACGCAGCCCCTACACGCGTGTATATCCAGATAAGATTTGCTCAATTACCAGATACCAGGAGTTCGACAGTGAACGGCGTCAGAAACGAGTTACGGGGGATCATCCCCTTCTCGATTTAATGGGTTAGTCGGCATATCACTTTACGGGGTGTTTTGCCAGGGGTAGTGAGGGAGGTGTTGGTCGGCACTCGAGGTGCGTTATGGTCAAAATCAACAGCCTTAACAGGTCTATCCATATCGGTCGGGATTATCGTTTCAAAAAGAGAAACGAAGAGGAGGGCTAAGAAATGGCGAAGCGGTGGCTGATTTTTTCGGTGAGCGCGGTGGTTCTAGCCGTAGCAGTTACAGGGTGCGCTCACGATTCCCATAGTGGTCCCAGCATGCAGGAGTCGTTTAGTGAAAACGAGATTGAGCGCTTCGTGGATTCGTACCTGGGTATCATAGACGTTATGGAAAGATACACGCCGATGATAGAGGAGGCTGAAAGCCACAGCGAGGTCCAGCAGCTAAGAGCTCAGAGCGAACAGGAGATGGCTCGCGTCCTTGAGGCTAATGGGCTGAGCCCTGAGGATTATAGCGAGATGGCGCAAGCCATGGAAGGTGACCCGGAGTTTCAACGCCAAGTCAAGTCTACTATCGACGAGCGGGAACAGTTGCGCTGATTTTAATAGAGCGTGCGCGAGGGTTTTGATGAGCATTCTTCATGATCGTTATCAAGCCACCGGATACGTGATTTTACTAATTTTCTTTCTTTCAACCAGCGGAGGCTTGATCGGCTGTGCTGCCCCCAGTCGGGTCGACCTCGAAGAAAAGGCACGAGATGCCCAGCAAAACGCCCCGAACTACATGGTGACTCTAACGGATGGTGCCGGAATCGGTAGAGCAACTCTGGTAGAGAGGGATACACTTGCCAGCACATGCCATGGTATCGACCCTGATCGTGTGGTCGCTTATTTTCCAGAAAGAATATCAGTCAACCTAGCACAAAGACATGGTGACCTTTGCACATGGAGGCTCAGGGTAAAAAGATCTTCTAATGATGTGATCCCCATTTCAGACCAAAACTTACAGCGAGGCGATAAGATACGTTTCGCGGGTGCGCACAGCCAAAACCTTAGACTTTATAATGCGAAGTACTTCTCTCGGCGCCCTTGGCCGCCCGGCGAGGCTGGACCAAGCAACACAGTGATTGCTTTTGGAGAAACGTCTTCTGGTGTCATCGAGGGAGCCAGTGGTGGACCCGTTGTCAACGAACAAGGTGAGCTGGTAGGTATTGTTTTGTCTAAGGTTCTTGATGATATAGAAGAAACGACAAGAGAGACCGTCGATAATTATTTCCGGGCAACAGAAGGACAAAATATATCGGGCATCGCCATACCGGCAGAAGATCTAAAGCATTTCGGCGTAGGCCTGGACCCGTGATGAGCAAAATTATATATTTTTTAGCCACGTTTTGTATAGCTCTATTTTTTTATTTTCCTGGATTGGTCAATTCTATGACGATCCAGCAGTTCATCGAATCACATAATAGTGCGAATCCACAAGAACGGCGACAGGCATTAAATTATTTTTTTGGTGTGCAGGATACCCTCATGTACATGAACGACTGGATGAGATATGAAGGATATGGAGAGCATGTATGCTTTCCGTCACCAATCCCTGATCGAGAAACAATGTACATGGAGTATATTGGCTATCTTGGAGAAGTCGCAGGGCACATCGGGTGGGAAAAGCTCTCTCGTCAGCACGTGGATCAAGTATTGTGGGCATCATGGCGTATCCGATATGAATGCGACTGACCAGAGGTAATTTTGCCGACAAGATACTAAACCGTTCGGTGCGCCTCGCGCTGGGCATTTCCACATTGACGTGGTAATGTCTGGGCGTCGGGGAAAGCAGAAGGCTTATTTCTTTCACCGGGAGAGTATCGCCGTAGCGATTTGCAGGTAACGCAGGGTGATATAATGGTCACCGGACGTGCTGAGCCTTCGAAATGTACAGCACAAAAATTTCACCCCTCCCCTGATTAAGGTTGGAACCGCAGCCCCCCCCTCCTCCCCCCCTGATGCCCCGAGGGTCTTAATTTGGCTCGCTTTTCGCTTAGTGATTCACAGAACTTTCCCGCGTCCAAATCGTACGCAGCCAGAGGGATTGATAAAGAGCCAACATGATTAGCGCAATAGACTGTTGCTATGGTCCCACCGACTCACAGGGGCTTGCTCATATGAGACGTCTCATGCCTAGTGACGGGGTGTCTCATGGAAGTTCTTCTTGGGTTCTGGGACCAAACCGTGTATACGTCTAAGAGGCTTATGAGACACAAGGGATCTCACCATGCTGATCGGATGCGCTCGCACCTCCACTCTCGACCAGAAAGCAAGCATCGAGGCCCAGGTCCGCCAGCTTGGTGATGCTGGGTGCGAGAAGATCTTTCAGGAGCAGGTTTCGTCTGTGGACATTGCCAGCCGGGAGCAACTTGCGACGGCGATGGGATTTGTTCGAGACGGCGATACGCTGGTAGTCACCAAGATTGACCGCTTGGCACGGTCTGTGGGCCACCTGATGGAACTAACTGAGAGCCTCCGTGAACGTGGCGCCGGACTGCGGATACTGGACTTGGGGATAGACACAGGGAACGCAACCGGCAAGCTCGTGCTAACGGTCCTGGGTGGCATCGCTGAGTTCGAGCGGGAGATCATGCTGGAGCGCCAGCGTGAGGGTATCGAGAAGGCCCGGAGGGCTGGCAAGTACAAGGGTCGCAAACCAACTGCTAGGGCAAGAGCGGACGAAGTGCTCGAACTGCGCGGTGCCGGAAAGGGGGCAACGGAGATCGCGCGGAAACTGGGTATCGGGCGGGCCTCCGTGTACCGCATTCTTGCCGACGCTCAATAACGCTCAAAACCGCCCCTGGGGGCGTTACAGCGAGAGGTCCTAGGCCTACCCTTGGTTCACTCCCGAACGCCTCTCAGGAGGTCGCTCCGGGGCTTAGAGAGCAATTCTTGACGCCATTCCTGTGCCTGCGCCTCGCTCACGCTGAGGGTTAATGACCAAGAAACACCTCAGCACATCTCGGCCAACACGGT